>DUFS01000049.1 GCA_013331805.1 Microcaldota archaeon
TATGAAGCCCGCCCCCAATCAGAACGCGCGCTTTCCAAAAGAAGAAGATCCGCCTGCAAGCGGGATTGCCGCCCCAAGCTCGGCATACGCCAGCCCTGATGTGATATACACGATTGATGCCGCCAATATGGCAAGCGGCATCAGGCCGTGTGAAAAAGCGGCAATCAGCCCCAAGGCAAGAAATATGTCCGCGCCAACGTCTGCAAATCCCATTGAGAAGCTGGCTAGGAGCCCGAGCTCCTTTTTCAGACCAGACGGAATAGGGACGTTGGAAGGCAAGTGGATTTCGTTGTCAGCCAAGTCCAAGCCCATTTTCTTCCTTCCAATACAGTTGGTCGCCTATTCCTTTCCGCCCAGGTAAAGATGGGCGGAATACACTGCAGAAACCGCCTCTCCGACGCCAACAATTGCCTGCTTGAAGCGCGTGTCAGCCACGTCGCCTGCTGCAAAAAAGCCAGGCACATTTGTTTCTGCGTTTCGGTTTATTTTCACAAAACCCTTTTCATCGAGTTCCACGCCCGCTTCGTGCGCCAGCTTTGACAAAGGGGTGTGCCCGACAGCCACAAAAACCGCATCAAGCGGGAACGCTGAGCTTCCCTTGTAGGGCCTGTCCAAAAGCACGCCAGCCACTTTATTTTCCCCGTAAATCTCCAGCACGTTGGTATTGCTGATGACTTCTATCTTGCGGTTCTTCATTATTCGCTCGAAATTCACCGGCTCAGGGCGGATTTTTTCGCCCCTGTATATGACATACACCTTGGAGCACCATTCAGTGAGCACCAGGGCGTCCTTTGCCGCAGTGTCAGAGCCGCCTATTACAGCTGCGATCTTTCCCTTGTAAAACGCGCCGTCGCAAAGCGCGCAATAATGGACTCCCTTGTTGGCAAACTCCTTTTCGCCTTTCACCCCCAGCTTTTTCCATTCCGTGCCGGTTGCAAAAAGCACGGTTTTGCCCTCGTATTTCCCGCCGTCGCTTGTTACAGCGAAGGACCCGTCCGGTTTCCTTTCAATCCGGCTTGCCTTTTCGTCCTTTATCTCAACAGGATATGCCCTTGCATGGTCCTCGAGCTTCTGCGCAAGCTCCATGCCTGTCAGGCTAATGAAGCCTGGGTAATTCTCCACAACGTGGGTAAGGGTGATGGTTCCGCCGCGAAGCTCGCCAGACAGCACCAGGACTTTCATGCCCAGCCTGCCCGCGTACATGGCCCCCGCTAGCCCTGCCATTCCTGCGCCCACTATCAGCATGTCGTACGCCATATCAGATCGTTAGTCGTTTTCTGAAGTAAGCCTTTTTATCCGTTGTGGAAAGCGCCTGCAACGGTCCAAATCCTAAAAACCCACAGGGAGTTTTTTATGCATATCTTGCCTATCCAATCAAGAAGGAATCCAGGGATCGACATGAAGTGCCCGTTCTGCCAGCACCGCGACACAGACGTGATCGATACCCGCGACACTGATGACTTCAGGATAAGGAGGAGGCGCGGATGCGGAAAATGCAAGCGCAGGTTCACCACATACGAGGAAATCGAGCACGAGGACCTGTTTATTATAAAGAAGGACGGCAGGCGCGAGAAATTCGACAGGCACAAGCTGATGAGCGGCCTTGAAAAGGCATGCGAGAAGCGCCCGGTCTCAAGGGAACAGATAGACTCCATGGCCGCCTGGGTGGAGGGCAGGCTCAGGAAGAGCGGGAAGCAGGAGGTCACCACCAATCAAATCGGCGAGCTGGTGATGGAGAAGCTACGCAAGACCGACGACATCGCATATATAAGATTTGCATCCGTCTACCGCTCGTTCACTGACATAGATTCGTTCGAAAAGGCCCTTCGCATACTGAAAAAGAAGAAGTGAATCAATGGCAGGAAAAAGCACAATCCTGGTAATTCTGACTGGCGGAACGATAGATGGTTATGTTTTTCCAGGGGCCAGGCCAAGAAATAAGCAATCTCACGTGAAAAATTTCCTGAAAAGGCTTAAGCTCCATGAGAAATTCCAATTTGTGGCTGCCTGTGCAAAGGATAGCCGTGAATTGACTGACAAGGACCGCATGAAAATTGCCAGCCTCATCCGCAAATCCCCGTCTGATCGCATATTGGTCACGCATGGCACACATACTATGGCTACGACAGGGAGGTACCTTGAGAAGCAGCTTGGAAAAACGGGCAAAACAGTGGTTCTTACCGGCTCGCTTGTTCCTTTTTCCGAACCATTTTCAGATGCCGAATTCAATCTTGGCTATGCATTAAGGGCTATCCAGTTGCTCAATTCAGGTGTCTATATCTGCATGAGTGGCAAGATTTTCAAACCGAGAAAGGCATATAAAGACGGCAAAAAGAGAATCTTCGACGAGTTAAGATTTTTATGAAGCCATACCACCAGGTCGCGGTTTTCTTTGCCATCACCCAGATGATCGGCATTTTCTCAGGCATAGTGCTCATACAGGCGGCCTTGGTCGATGAAACCATCCGCGAGTTTTCAGTTGTGCCCCCGTTCATGAGCACCAACCAGAACAGCCCTGTTGACGCTCTTGCCACATCCTTGCTTTTCATCTTTTACATCCTGTTCGGCGCTGTCATGATCGTCATCATTTCAAGGTACTATAAGGGAATGATGTTTTTCAGGCTGCTCGAGCTCATGGTAATCGCATCGGCTTCAGCCATTGTTTTCTTCACCATAGGCATTTACCTGGGGCTGGATTTCACAATTGCATTCCTTGTGGGCGGAGGGGCAGGCTTTGCCCTTGCGGCGCTCAAGTTCTTTGTGGTTGAAGTGAAGAACACAGCCGCGATAATCTCAAGCGCCGGCGTGGGCGCGCTGTTCGGCTTCTCCCTTTCCACAACTTTCGGGGTGCCGTTCGGCTTCCTCTCCACTGTCGGATTCATACTCCTGCTCTCGATTTACGATTACATTGCGGTATTCAAGACCAAGCACATGATTGAGATGGCGCGCGAGCTTTCCACCCGCCAGCTCTCCTTTGCAGTAACAGCAAAGAACATCCCTGCGAGAAAGCCGCACGAAAAGCGGGAGGAATATGTTGAGCGGGCAATGAATGAGGGCGAGAGGCTGGATCTTGGGACCGGTGACCTATCGGTGCCTGCAATGATATCCGTTTCCGCATTCACTCTCGGGCCAAGCGGGCTCCTCTACTCGCTTGCCGTGGCTGCGGGCTCCACGCTTTCCCTGTTCTTCCTTCTGCAATTCGTTTCCAGGAGAAGGGTGTTCCTGCCCGCGCTCCCCCCCATCTGCCTCGGCGGGATGGTGGCGCTGCTGCTGGTGAAATTGGCAGGGCTTTAAGGCTGGTGGAAAATGGAAAAACTGAAACTCGCAATCATACATTGCGACATTGCCAGGCGCAATGATGCATTCAGCTTCGGCAAGTGCTCAGCTCTTGACATTTCCAAGCTCAACAAGGTGAGAATCTGCAACGTGGGCGCGAATGCAAGGCGCTTCGGCATAGACATATTCTATCCGCTTGCAAACCAGGCAGGCGCAAGGTTTCCTGACCCTGGCCGTTTTGACGCAATAATCATCCCGGGCTCGGCGCACACGCCAACCAGGGTCAACATAAGAAGGCACGGTTGGATGCGGGAGCTGTTCGGCTTCATCAAAGACGCCGGCCAATTGGAAGTGCCGCTGTTCGGAAGCTGCTTCGGCTTCCAGGCAATCGCAGCCGCGTACGGTGTCCCCTCGGTCCCCCTGCAGTCTGGGAAGGAATTCGGCTTTTACCCGGTGAGCCTTACCCCAGAAGGCGTCAGCGACCCTCTATTCAGGGGGGTTGACAGAGGCTTTTACGCAGCCTACTCGCACCGGTACATCGTTCCCAGGCTGCCGCCAGGGGCAGTCCTTCTTGCCACGAGCAGCAGGTTCAAGGTGCAGGCTTTCAGGATCGGGAAGATGGCTTATGCAGCCCAGTTCCACCCGGATTTCAATACCGAGCAGTTCATGAACCTGGCAAAGCCAAAGGATGGAAAGATGCCGGGAAAACGCACGCTGGCCGCCCCTGACCGCGGGCGGAACAACGAGCGCGTGCTGCAGAATTTCCTTGACATGGTCTCAAAGAGGTGTGCAAATGGGAAAAAATGCGAAATACTATGCTGAGATGATCGGGACCTTCCTGCTTACCTTCATCGGCTCAATGGCAGTTGTTTCGTTTGCAGGCGCCGGTCTTGCATTCGGCTCGGCCAGCCTGCTTGCAATTGCGCTTGCGCACGGCCTTGCGCTGGCAATTGCGGTCTACGCACTGGGTCACATTTCAGGGGCGCACGTCAACCCGGCAGTCACTCTTGGCTTCCTTGTTCTTGGGAAAATCAAGCCCGAAGAGGCTGGAAAATACGTCTTGAGCCAGCTCGTGGGCGCGGGATTTGCAGGTCTCCTGGTTGGCTATCTTGCCATCAATCCTTCGCTTATGGCTGCTTTCGGGGCGCCCCTGCCAGGCGAAGGGGTCACCCCCCAGGCTGCGATATTAATTGAGGCAGTCCTCACTGCTATCCTGGTGTTCGTGGTGCTCTCAACCGCAGCAGACAAGCGCGCCACACCTGGCTGGCACGGATTTTCAATCGGCATGACCCTTGCAATGGCAATACTTGCAGGCGGCGTTTTCAGCGGCGCGTCGCTCAACCCTGCCCGCTCGTTCGGACCTGCGCTTGGCACGCTCGCGTTTTCCTTTGCAGGTGAGCCGGTTCCTGCGATCTCCATGCTGTGGATCTACATAATCGGACCGCTTTTGGGCGGAGCGCTGGGGGCGTTCGTATACAGGTTCAGCGTGGCTGAGGGCAAGTAGATAATCGCAGCCGGACTACTTTTTCCTTTCTTTTTTTACTTCCTTTTTTTCGGTTTCTGCCGCAGCCTTCACTGCTTCCTGGATTTCCTGCAGAATCTGGTCTATGATTGAGTCATCAAAGCCGTGTGCTGCGCAGCCCTGCTCCAGGGTCTCGTAGGCGGACAGCCCGCAGCCTATGCAGTGGAAGCCGTGCTTGAAAAGAACTTCAACCGACTGGGGGTAGTTCATTACCAGTTCCCCGATCAGCACATTGCGGTCGATTTTGGGTGCCACGAGGGCAAAATGCTGTCATAGCCTATTAAAGCTTTCTTCCCATATCTTCGCTCGTCGAGGTAATTCGTTGGGCGATTATGAGAAAATGTTGGACAGGGCAAGGGCCGCGCTTCCGGAAAAGACGCTGACATTCGAGCGGTTCGAAACACCGGCAATCGAGTCATTCCTGCAGGGCAACAAGACAATCGTCCGGAATTTCGACGTAATCCTGCAAAAAATCAGGCGCCCCCCGGAAATGCTCGCCAGGTATTTTTCAAAGGAGCTTGCCATTCCGGCTTCTGTTGAGGGAAGCAAGCTGGTGCTCAACGGCAAGTTCTACGACAGGAACCTCAAGGAAAAGCTCCAGGCGTTTGTGGACGCGGCTGTTGTTTGCAAGGAGTGCAAGCGGCCTGACACGAAGATAACCGAAAGGGAAGGCATAAAGACCCTTGTTTGCGAGGCATGCGGCGCGCGGGCGCCTGTCAAGATTTAGGTGGGATTATGGCTGACGAAGCACCTCCGGCTGAGCAGCCCATGGGATGGGTCAGGCTTCCCAAGGAGGGCGAAATACTTGGCGTGGTGATCGGGACGCTGGGCGGCGGAAGGCTGATGGTCCAGTGCAAGGACGGCAAGGAGAGGATGTGCCGCATTCCCGGGAAGATACGGCGGAACATCTGGGTCCGCGACAACGACATTGTGATCGTCATCCCCTGGGAAATCGGCGGGGACAAGAAAGCTGACGTGGTCTGGAGATACAACAAGTTCCAGGCTGAAATGCTTCGAAGGCAGGGCCACATAAAGTGATTCTTTTTCAGCCTGCAATCATTTTTCACAGTACCTTTTTTTCAGTTCAGCGCTTAGCGTAACGGCAAAGTACACTGAATGGAAGAGCACGTGCTCAGGCTGCTCGCGCGAAACAAGCTTCTCAAGATCACCATTGGCATAATTGTGCCTCAGTTCCAAAACAGCCGATTCGAAGGACCCGACAAAATCTGCGAACCTCTGCCTGCCAATATTCGCGCATGCGGCATCCATGTCATTGAAAACCGAGCTGACGGAATTATTCAGGTAAGAGGGCACATCCAGCACGTCATAAGGGATTGCCCTGCTGAGAACCAGCTTCCTGATCGCCGCGGCAAACATGCGAAACTCTTCTGGCTTGAGCTGTGCGTTCTTCTGAGCCTCAAAGGACAATTTATTCAGCAAATAGCTGCAGACGGCAAGGTAATGGACTTGGTTTTCCATTATGTTGTACGGCTGCTGATTGACTTCCCGCCCAGGTCCGGCCGTTTTAATAAACAGCTTGATCTGCCCAGGCTCAAGAATGGGCCGGTATACGCTGAAGTCAAAACTTTTACCTTCAGGTATGAGCCGCGTGTTCACTGGAAAGCGTTTTTGGAGAGCGATTGCTATGCGGTGTGCTCTATGGCTTATCTCAGGGATTGCCATGCATTATCTGTGTGGCATCCATTTTAAACGGCTTGCGAATACTTTGCACTTCCATATAGTTTTATTTAATCCTATAGCCAAGCCTCTCCCATGAGAAAAAGGTCGAATGAGGAAAAACGCCCTGCGCACGAGGAGAAAAGGACCAAGCACGAGCGCAGGCTGGAATCGGACGTGTTCGACAGGCCCTCTCTCATGGCAATCTCCAAGCTCCGCCAGCAGGGCTGGTTTGACACAATCGACTACCCTGTTGCAAAGGGCAAGGAAGCCAACATATTCTGCGCAACCAATTCCGAGGGCCACAAGGTAGCCGTGAAGATCTACCGGATAGAGACCTCAAACTTCATCCGCATGCACGATTACATTGACGGCGACCCGAGGTTTGCCGGCACATCCCGCAAGCGCTTTGAAACGCTGCTTGCCTGGACCCGCAAGGAATACAGCAACCTCAAGATATTCTACGAAGGCGGGATTGCAGTGCCAAAGCCGCTTGCCTTCCTCCGGAACATAGTGGTGATGGAGTTCTTTGGCGAGGGGAACATAGCCTTTTCCACGCTTGACCAGCTCAAATCCGACCATCCGCAGAAGGACTATGACTTTCTTCTTACTCAGATAAAGAAAATCTACCAGCTGGGGTTCGTCCACTCGGACTTTTCCCCCTACAACATAGTGGTGACAGATGACGGCCTGAAAATACTGGATTGCGCGCAGGCTGTGCTCCTCGCCCACCCGCGGGCAGACGACTTCCTGCGACGCGACGTTGAGAACCTGGTGAAATACTTCAGGAAGCAGGGCGCGGACGCGGATTTCGACCGCGCAATGGCATACATTAAGGACGGAAAGCCCGTAAGAAGGGGATTGGAAGCGCTGCTGTAAGTTGTGCCTGTTAGCGGAGCACCCATTTCCAGGCAGGGAGGTATTCTATTTTGCCCAAAGCTTCGAAGTCCAGCGTGAGCACGAGGGCTTTTTTGACGCCAAGCTCGGCTTTTGCCTCCAAAATAGCATCCTCCTCGCGGCGTCGCGTGGCGGAATCTGACGGATCAGCGCAGACCTGGACAAGCTCTTCGGGTCTTCCTGAAATACAGGCCACGAAATCAACTTCCCTGCCTCCTGATGTGCGGTAGTAAAAGAACTCCTTGCCCTGCCTCAGAAGATGCACAGCCACCGCATTTTCCAGTTTCCTTCCGATGTCGTGGCTTTGGAAAAACCCGTTTGCCGCAGCCAGCCCCCAGTCGACCGCGTATATTTTGCGTGGGTTGCGTGTCTGCACCTTGTGGGAACGGCTGTAGATGCCCACTGCAAACAGCAGCCAGGCCTCCTCAAAATAGCCGAGGTACTTCATGGCGGTCGCGACGCTCATGGAAAAGCCCTCTGAAACCGCGCGCAAGGTGGAGAGCCGTGCTATGTTGCTGAGAAGGAACCTGCCGGCCTGCCTAAGCTGCCCGACCTTTGCCACGCGGTGCCTTGAGATTATGTCCCGCACCAGGATATCCTCGTAAAGCGGACGGAGCAGGGAAGTGTCGGAGTCAAGCGCCGCGCGCGGGAAGCCACCGACTGCCAGGTATTCGTCAAACGCCCTGCGGAGGGCCGAACGCTCCTTGGTTGTAAGAGTGCCTTGCCTGGCTGCAACCCCCCTGCCAGACAAGAATTCGCGGAAGCTGAAAGGGAGCAGCCTTACATCCAGGTGCCTGCCAGTAAGGCGGCTGCCAAGCTCGCCTGCCAGCAGCCTGGAATTGGAGCCGGTTATGTATATGTCCTTGCCTTCCTTGAGCAGCCGGCTGACGAAAAGCTCCCAGGAAGGTGCGTTTTGTATCTCGTCGAAAAAGAAGGCAATAGGCTCGCCACCCTCCTCGTAGAGGGCCTCAAGCACCCTTTGCAGGTCATCAGCCTCCAACCCCTCCACCCGCTCGTCGTCAAAGTCAAAATATGCGAAGTTTCCCTGTCGGTAGCGCTTCCTCATTATCTGGAGCAGCAGCGTGCTCTTGCCGCACCTTCTTGCCCCGCTTATCACTATTGCAGTGTGGGGGGGCGGCTGTGGGACGGCCTTGAGCGCCTCCCTCTCCACCCCCGTGCTTCCGGCAAGCTGCCGCTGGCGCTGCTCCCTTGCAACCATCTTCAGCAATTCCTTGGAAACCGCCATGACAGTATATGCGAGCAAATGCTTATATGTTTAACTGAATGAACAAAAGATGGGTATCTTTGTTCACTAAAATGAACAAAATCAAGAATGGAAAGTCCGTGAGGCGCGAATTGGAAGCGCTGGTCTAGATTTTCATCGCGGAATCAGAACGGTGGCTCCGATATAGAAACTTGGCTTCTTTCCCTTGCCAACCATCAATCCGGCTTCAGGCAGCGCGTTGTTGTTCATTTTCATCTGCGCGGCAATTGTCATGTCCCGCCAGCCATTTCCCCCGAATCCAGCCCACAGCCTGGGATTGCCTCCTGGCGCGAACCCCACACCAATTCCTTTCTCAAGCTTCCTGCCCGTGCGTTTCAGGTTCCCTGATATGCTGACATGGGAACTTTCCAAGAGCCTGAAGCGCAATTCGCCGGCAAGTTTCGATGCGTTGAGCTGGAAGTCGTGCTCAGCTGCAATCTGGTGGAGGACATTGTCGGTGTGCTGGAGGGTATAGACCGCACCAATCACGCCTTCCCTGTTGCCTGAACTGAACGTGCCCCCTATCTTCAGGTCGTCGAAGAGCGGCACGCTGGCATTCATCATCCAGGAATTCCCGCTGGCAACTCCGCCATGCAGCTGCACCCCGTCCATGTTTTTGGAGAGATTCAGGCCCATGGTTGCCGTTCCTTCCGAATATGAAACTGAAGGGAAGAGCCAGTTCCCAAGCTCGCAGAATTTCGCAGGATTCCCAAACACCCCCTGCATGCCCAGGTTGGGGTAGCCTGGCATTTTCTCGACCTTTGGCTGCGCAGGAACGACCGAGCTCCATATGGCAGCAGCTACAGCAGCTAACCACAGCTCCAAAGCAAGAGTTTTCATTTTACTATTCACCTCCCTAATTTTCTGCTGCTTCTGNNATTGGCAATAAGCCCACCGCGCAACCCATAAATGGGAGGTCTAGCTACGATATGATATTCTGTCCAAGGCCACATAGCACTATCGAAGCCGCGGGTTAGCTGCCCTACATAACCTGGATAGTAATGGTCAACCCAGCAACGTTGGGGGGAATTATCATTCATCTTACCATGATAAAATGGATTAGAAACGGGCTCACCAATTGGAATGCCGAATTTGTTATCGGTTAGATACCATTCGCCATGGATTGGAAGAGTTGGAATAATGTCCACATTGGCTTCCTTAGCAACCAGTACAAGGATGGTGTTCTTACCGTCTTCGTTGTAGCTGATAAGGGGCTTTCCATCCTGCGTGAAGCCATGGTTGATGGCAAGGACCACGTTCTTATCGCCTTGTGCATTCCCCGTCTCAAAGACATATCTTATTTCCGAAACTGAATTAGTGTGCTCTATGAACTTTCCCAATTTTTCATCTTTCTTGCCCATGGCAATCAATGTGCCAGTCCATGCGGGGTAGATATGTGCTGTTCTCTCTAACACCCTGGTTTCAGAATCGGTCATGCGCTCATCAATCTCATTGTTGGTAAGTAGAGCCAATTTGATAGAACCGTTTTCATCAATAGGTTTGTTGCCGTATGCTTTCAACTGACCATTCAAATATCTGAGAAATTCTGATCTGCGGCGATCAAACAAAATGACTCTGTTTATGGGTTTTCCGTTTGCTACGTCTATTGCCTGTTTTGCAGTCAAATCACCCATGCGGATTAATTTTTCCATTTCAATCCACCTCCTATTGTTTTTCTCAGTGGTCTTTTGTGGCATCAGGAAGTATTTAATAATCTGTGGTNNGCATTTCCAAGGGCTTGGTAGCCTACATAACCGAGAATGGACACAAGATATACCGGATTAACAGCCCGGGCAGCATCATGGGATATCTGGATGAGGAGGAAAAGGTGCTTGAGCAAAAGAAAAAAGCCCTGTCAGCAGAGCTCCCCGCCTTGCTAAAGGCATACCATTCCTCCAAGCCCAGCTTTGATGTCAGAATTTACCGCGGAAAGGAAGGGGTAAAGGCGCTTTTCAACGAAATGCTGGATTTCCCTGACATTTACTTCATTGGCGGAAACTGGGGCATGGTGAAATATTTGGGAAAGGAGTGGACCGACAGGTGGATGGAAAGG
>DUFS01000042.1 GCA_013331805.1 Microcaldota archaeon
CATTATCGGAAAGGTGAAAAAATGAGCAAGTTTAAAATTCCGCCAAGCACGAAAACGCAGGATGACGCAGTCCAAAACTTCACCAGGGGAGGCGGCGTAAATCTTAGGCACTTTTCTGGCACCAAAGCGACAGAAATCATCGAGTCGGTCAATCTGCTATTAGTAACAAAAAAGACAGCCCAAAAAGACATTCTGCACGATAAGGAGAGGATGGGCAAACTGGTCAAGCTTCTCAGGGAAGCCTGGCCATCTTCGAAGGAAGAGGACGATTCTGACCCTGCAGTGCTCACGAAGCTGGGGAAAGCAATGCAGAGGATGAATGGCGGGAAATTCAGCGACGAGGACTGCAACACGCTGATAGAATCCATCTGGTTTCTCTACATGGCCCTGGTCCCGCCTGGCGAGGCTGACCGGTACGTATTTGACAAGCAGGGCGGGGACAAGCTCGCAGCCCAAGTCGTGGGTGAGCTTTACAAGAACCGCCACCTCCTGGAGAAAATCAAGGACGAATCCAAAAACAAAACTATCCAAACATCTGCAGAATCCTCAAATGGGGTTCTTAGGGAACTTGCTGAGAATCTGGGCGTGACCCTCTAAGGCAAGGCAGCCAGCCTCTTTTTTTAATTTCTTCGCTTCCAAGCCTAGCCATGCTCAGGCGGGTGTTCACCCTCAATTTCCTGGATTCGTTCGTGTTCGGGGTCACCACGCTTGCAATACCCCTGCTCATGCTCGAGAGGGGGATCGACCTTGCATCAATTGGAATTGTCTTTTCCCTTGCGCCCATTGCCAAGCTGCTCGTCAGGCTCTCTTCGGCTGCGCTTGCGGATGCAGCCGGGGAGCGCTGGTTCTACCTATTGAACGGGCTTGCCAATTTCTCGCAGTCAGTTGCCTATATTGTTTCAAGCTCGCCCTTTGGATTTGCGCTTGGCAAGGCTGTCGACGGTGCAAGGGAGTCGTTCATCTGGGCGGTCAACCGGAGCAGCATCATGCACCAGGCGCCTGAAAGGGCCCACTTTGCAACTGCCAGCATGGTTTCAGGCAGGGCGCTCTATTTCGCCTTTGGGAGCCTGTCAGTGGGGCTGCTTTTCAATTTGGGAGGCTATTCGTCTGCGCTTGTGCTCTGCGCGGCAATAGGGATGGCAATGGCAGCCCTTTCCCTTCAGGTGAAAAACACTCCCCACAGAGAGAAACCGAGTCTTTCGGATTTCAGCTTGCTTGGCAGGGGCAGGCGCTTTTACGAGACTGCGGGCGCGCTTGCGGTCGGCTCCTCATTCTACATGGTGATAATCTACTTCCTGATGCCCGTCTTTTTCAAATTGTCCGGCTTTGGCGAATGGGAAATCGGGCTAATCTATGCGGCATACTTCCTGGTATTCGGCTCTGTCATGAATTTCCTCTCCCACCACAAAGTGTCGAGCAGGACTTCTGCCGCAGTCGGCGCCCTGCTTTTCATGGTGCCTCTGGTTGGCATGGCTTTCCTGGGCAATGCGTTCGCGCCCTTCCTCTTCCTGCTCATGGCAGTCGGCGATGCGCACCTTGGGATCAACTGGGAGGAGATAATCTATCTGCAGGCTTCAGGTGCGAAAAAGCGCTCCACAGAGGTGGCACTCCTGCATGTCCCATCCAGCTTCGCAGTGTTCTTCCTTTCGGCTGTATCCGGCTTCGTGGCATCTGCTTACGGATTTGCCCCCCTGTTCCTGTTCGGGGCTGCAAGCCTCGCCCTTTTCGCCCTCTGGAGCGTGCGCCTGTCGGGCATGAAGTGAAGGCGCCACCCACGGGGCAAACATAGGGATTATTAAGGTTGTCCGGGCATAAAGAGTACTGCGCCTTCTTAAGACGCCATTCTACTATTAGGATTCTTGCTGGTAAGGGATTTTTATGAGCGAGGAAATAAAGACGCAGATATTGCACGCCTGGAGCCGCTACGTCCAGCAGCAGAGCAGGCGCTATGCCAAGAACGAGGGCTCGTCCCAGCAGCACGAGGACGCATACAGGCTCTTCAAGCAGGGCATTAAGAACCATGCCAAGCTTTCGAAGAAGGAAAAGGACGAGCTTCTTGTCAGCATAACCGGGCAGCCTGCGTAGGCAAAGCGAGCTTTTTTCAGCAACTGATTAGGGATAGCGGAAGCTCTTTCTGGGAAGGCGATTCGGCATCAGAGTCAAGTCAAGAGTTATAGATGATAGCATCAGTAGCATCCTCGATACGCGACCGACTCAACCTCGGAGTGCTTCTACTTGCGCACAAGAGGAAGCAAACCGAAATCATAATTATAAACCTCGCCAATTCAAGGAAGGTCAAGGCATAAAATCTTGATTGGGCAGGGTTATTGGCATGGACAAGGAAGAGCTGCTTAGCTTGATAAGGACGGGAGAGGGCTACAACCTCGAGTTCAAGGAGGGCATATCAGACGCCCTTGGAAAGGAAATCTGCGCATTCGCAAATGCCAATGGGGGCAAAATCCTCCTTGGGGTGGCTGATGACAAAACCATCCGGGGGATAAAAATCACCAACGCCCTCAAGTCGCAGGTTCAGGACATTGCCCGGAAGCTCGACCCCCACCTCAGGATTGTGCTTGAAGAAACCGCCAATGTCCTCGTAGTCAATGTGCCTGAGGGTGGCGAGAAACCATATTCCATAGCCGGGAAATTCTACATTAGGCAGGGGCCGAATTGCCAGCAGCTTGAAAGGAACGAGATAAGGGAATTCTTCCAGAACGAGGGGCGGATGGTGTTCGACGAAAAGCCCAACCCCGGCTTTGATATCGGCAAGGACATAAGCAAGGCGGCATTCGACAATTTCGTCAGGCGCGCGAAGATAAGCCGGGTAATCGGCAGGGCGCAGCTGCTTGGCAACCTGCTCCTTATGGAAGGCGGGCGCATGAAGAACGCGGGCGTGCTCCTGTTCTGCCGCAACGTGGCGCGTTTTTTCGGCAACGCCACCGTCATGTGCGTGCTGTTCCAGGGCACTGACAAGTACAAGATACTGGACAGCAAGGAATTCACGGCTGACATCTATTCCAACTACGAGGGCGCGTTCGCCTACCTCGCGTCAAAGCTGAACA
>DUFS01000016.1 GCA_013331805.1 Microcaldota archaeon
TAAGTATAGCTCATACGATGAGGTGGGATCTGTGGGGCTTCTAAGCATCCTTTTTTCGGTAGGCGAAGTCATCGATAGATTTGTTCCATCTAATAGGACCAGCCTTTCTTTAGTGTCAGAGTCAGATCTTGATGTTATCGCGCGCAAACACAGTCTAAAATGTAATTATTGTCAAGAAAAGCACGATAAAGTAACCGCTATAGCAATAAAGAATGGTGAGTATCTTGCTTCTTGTTCTAATGAGTGTTATGGAAAGCTCGTAATGGAACTTTCGGAGTAGATATTTTTGCTTGATTTATTGTGGGTCGCCTTAGCCCCAATATATGATTACCTCGCGATTAAGGTGTTTGCAAGACTTGCGTATGAGGTGAGGAAGCCAACATATGATAAGATACGGAAGGAGAAACTTGGCCCATGTGTAGAGGAAATCGTTACTGCTTGCAATCAACGTCTATCCACCAATGCCTCGGTGGATGAAATAAACAAGTTGATCATGTTTGAATCTGCATCTTCTACGGAATCTAAAACAGAGCAAGTAGGTAAGAAATTAATAATCTCTCTATCCGAACAGGCACGAAAAGAATTTACGCTTGGTTATGATACTGCGGAAAAAGTTGTTATTTTTGTATTTCAAACCACTACAAAATCTCTTTTTAAAGATAATGTTGGGGTCGGTACAATTGCACAGCACGTTGTCCTCCCAGATGCTCTTTCAAAAATTGAACCGAGTTATGGAAACAAATTTATGTCTGAGAAAATAGTTAAACAAGTCGCGGTCGAACATTTTGCTTTAACTACGGATAAACCAGAGTTTTTCAAGAAGAAAATAATACCACTTCTCAAACCTGGTAACGACCAAGCTATCCTCGATAAGTTAAGAGAGGAAGCGGAAGCAAGAAAATACACAATAAATCCAAAAAGCCCGATATATGAGAAATTTAAGAGAAACGAAGAAATGGGCTCGTACATCGCAGAAAAAGATATGGTTAGGCTAAGTCTATCGGATCTATCTGGCAAAGATGCGGTTTATCATTATGTCCGCGGCCTCAGGTATATCTACGAAAACCAAGACTGTAGATTAACAGACCTATGCAAAGGGCTTGGAGTAGCTTGGGGGACTGCACAGTGGATTGTTTGGAAGAATTGGAAAAACACCAAACTTGTAGAGAAAAAAGGGAAGCGTTATCGAGTTTCTCAGAAATATAAAGATATCAAGATGGAAATTGAAAGTGGAGGGTGAGCTTTTTTGCTCGAGAAGGTTAGCCTCCCAGGGCAAAAGATAGTAAAAGAATAGGTTAAATCTACGGCGTTAAAATTAGGGATTTTAAGAAAAAAACTAGCGCTCCCATCGGGAATTCCACCAAGAGGAATCCACCACTTTTCTTTTGGGGTGGAGCCCTCGGGTTTGAACCCGAGTTAGAGCCTTTCCCGAACCAGTCCACGTTTTCCGTGATGTGCATTCCGCCGAAGCGGAATGCATCAGACGTGTTCGTTTCGACGAACACGCTGAACGCTTTTTGCGCAGTCGAGCGAACTGTCATCGCGTGAGCGAGACAAGCAAAAAGGGTTCTGAGAGGGCTCCGTCCTTGACCGGGTTGTCCGGCTCGCGCCAGTGCACAATCGCGCTGAAGTCAGCCACTAGACTATGGGAGCGCGAAGAGGATTAGAAGAGAAAGGGATATAAAAGAAGAAGCAAGTGGGCCCGCCCGGAATCGGACCGGGAGTCTTCAGTGTGTGAGACTGACGTCTTAACCATTGCCGGCTTTGCTGGCAAGTTTTGCTGCCGCAGGCAGCAAAGCATTCGACCACGGGCCCAGCCAGGGATATTTCTTTCCAGTAGGTATTAAATGCGCTCTGCTGGTTCCCGTTTTTCGTGTGAGAGCGACGTGGTGGCACATCGAGAGTCTTGCTCCCGGTTTCTTGTTTCATTGAGGGGCATTCCTTCCCGCTCCTCTCCGCAAGCGTTGCTTCCTGCATGCCCTGCAGTAGCTCTTGCGAGTATGTTCTCTGCAGCGTTCAAGTCCCTGTCTTTCAGCATCCCGCATCCGCTGCACTGGTAGCTTCTTGCGGATAGAGGCATGTCTTGAATTTTGCCGCAGTTGCTGCATTTTTTGGTAGTTTCCTTTGGATTTACAAACACCACTTTGCAACCAGCATTTTCAGCTTTGTAGCAAAGCATATCTGCAAAAGTATCCCAGCCAGCGTCGTTGATATGCTTTCCAAAACGCTGCTCAGCCATCTCCTGGCAGGCCAAATTCTCCAAGGCTATCATGGAATAAGTGGCGGCCATTTTTCTGGTGATTTTATGGAGAAAGTCCTTTCTCGAATTCTTCAGCCTCTCATAGGTTCTAGCCAGCCTGATTATTGCCTTCTTGCGGTTCCTGCTCCTCCTCTTTTTTCTCCAAACCTTCCTTTGCCGGAAAGACAGTTCCTCTTCATACCTTCTTATGTGCCTTGGATTGGCTATGCGGGTTCCATCGGAGAGCGTGGCAAAAGTCCGTAGCCCGAGGTCTATCCCAATTGAAGGTCCATCGTTTGTAGCTTTCAGCCCTTTCGGCTCTTCAACAGAGAATATTGCAAACCATCTGCCAGATGACTCTCTTTTCAAGGATAGCGTCTTTATCACGCCGCTTACATTGCGGTGCTTGACGATTGCAATCGCTCCGAATGGAATTACTTCCAGCTTTTTATCAAGCCAAAAGTCCTTCTGGGAATAGACGACGCTTTTCATCCTGTCAAAAGACTTGAAGCGTGGAAAACCCGCTTTTTTGCACTCTCTCTTCAATCTGCAGTATCTCCAAATCGCCATTTCAATCCTGTGCGCAATTTCTTGCTGTGTCTGAGAGTATAACCCAGATTTTTTCACCATTATCTGAAGGGAGTTTCTGGTCGGAAATCTTCCGTAGTTGGCATACGTCTGCTTTGCATGGAAAAGAAGCTCGTTCCACAAGTTTTTGGCTATCCACAAGTGGTGCATCATCTCTTTCTCTTGCGTCTTGCTTGGATAGATGCGAAATTTGTAGGCTCTCACAGATATTTGGCTTTTGCTGCATATATAAATGGGAGCAGACCTCCGTGCCGGTCGTCGACGTGGATTATAAGCATATAAGTTTTGCTTCATAGAGACAAATCCATGGACAAGAATGCCCTGCGCGAAAGCTTCAAGAAGGATTGGGAAAAGCACTACAAGGTCGCTTCGCTTCTTGAGCGGGGCTACAGCCGCCAGCAATGCAATAAGTGCAGCCGCTTCTTCTGGTCTGTTCAAGCGCGGGAACTCTGCTCCGACCCTTCCTGCATAGGCTACAGGTTCATCGGCAAGAAGATGGCTGCAAAGCCTCTTGGCTATGTTGAGACCTGGAAGAAAATTGAGGAATACTTCAAAAAAACAGGGCATGCTTCTGTCGAGCCCTACCCCACTGTGGCAAGGTGGCGCGACGATTTGTATTTCACAATAGCTTCGATAAATGATTTCCAGCCCTACGTTGTCTCAGGGGAGCTTGAGCCGCAGGCAAACCCCGTTATAGTGCCGCAGCCATGCATACGCTTCTCGGACATTTCGAATGTAGGAGTGACCGGAAGGCACTACACCAACTTTGTAATGGTGGGCCAGCTTGCCTTCAACAACAAAAAAACCGGGGACTTTTACTGGAAGGACGAAGCGATCATGCACGATTTGGGGTATCTCAAGCACCTGGGGATAGACGAAAAGCACCTGGTCTTTCTGGAGGATGTCTGGGTGGGCGGAGGCAATTACGGCCCGTGCATCGAGTATTTTGCCGACGGGCTGGAGCTTGGCAACTGCGTATTCATGCAATACGAGGTGCTTCCTGACGGCAAGGGCAGGGAGCTTTCCACCAAAGTGATCGACATGGGCGCCGGCCTTGAGCGGCTGGCCTGGATAACCCACGGCTCGCCGATTTCCTATGACCTAGTGTTCGGGCCTGCTGTTGAAAAAATGCAGAAAAAATCAGGCATCAAGGTAGATGACAAGCTTTTCCTACATTACGCCAAGCTTTCAGGCTCCCTCAATACCGACGAAGTGGAGGACATGGGGAAAGAGAAATCCTCAATTGCCTCCAAGCTCGGGCTTTCAGTTGATGAGATGGACGCCACCTTCAGCCCGCTCCACGCGCTTTATGCCTGTGCCGACCACCTGAAGACCATTCTTTTCACCTCAACTGACGGCATGCTTCCCTCGAATTCCGGCGGGGGCTACAACCTGAGGATGATACTGCGGCGAACTTTCGGCTTTGATGAGGAATACTCCATGGGAATTGACTATTCGCAAGTCCTGGAGGCGCACGCGAATCATTTGAAGGAGCTATTCCCCAAGCTGAAGGAAGGCGTGGGCACTGCTGGGGCGATTGTGGAGGAGGAGAGGAAAAAGTATTTGGCAGGAAAGGAAAAGGGCAAGGGCAAGGTCGCCTCGCTGCTTTCGCGCGGAAAGCCAATCAGCATTGAAGATCTCAAGAAACTCTACGAGTCAGACGGCATCCCGGTCGAACTGGTCGCAGAAATCGCTAAGGAAAAGGGCGTGAAAGTCGGCATTCCCGAGAACTTCTATTCGCTCATGAAAAAGGAGGACGAGGCCGGTCCTGCGCACGAGCACAAGGTGGACGTGGAGGGGCATGAGAAGACGAAAACTCTGTTCTACGACGGCGTGGAGGAGTTCGACGCCAAGGTGCTTGCTGTCAAGGGCAAATACGTCATTTTGGATTCCACCGCATTCTACCCTGAAGGAGGCGGGCAGATATTCGACATCGGCACGCTCAACGGGCACAAAGTAAGGAACGTCCAGAAGGAAAAGGGCGTCATCCTGCACGAGGTTGAAAAGGCTGACTCGTTCAAGTCTGGCTTAAAGGTGCACGGAGTGGTGGACTCGGAGCGCAGGAAGCAGATTTCCCGCCACCACACCTCAATCCACCTCATCAACGCCTGCACGCGGGAAGTGCTGGGCGGGCACATCTGGCAGGGCGGCTCCTACAAGGATGAAAAAAAGGCGCAGATTGACCTTACGCACTACAAGAAGATAACGGATTCCGAGCTTGAGGAAATAGAAAAAAGGGCGAACAATTACGTGCTTTCCGACCTGCCAATAAAAACCGAGGTGCTGGGCAGGATGGAAGCAGAGGGCAGGTACGGCTTCAGGCTCTACCAGGGCGGGGCAGTGCCTGGAAAGGAGCTTCGCGTGGTTTCGATCGGCAGCATTGACCACCAGGCCTGCGGCGGCACCCACAACTACAACAGGAGCACCAAGGAGCTGGGCTACATAAAGATAGTCAAGCGCGAGGGCGTCCAGGACGGCCTGGAGCGTCTGGTAATCAAGTGCGGGCCTGCTGCCGTGGAATACGTGCAGGAGCGCGAGCGGCTGCTTCGGGATGCGGCCTCCTCTCTTCTTGTCCCCGAAACACAGCTCAAGGACACCACGATGCGGTTTTTCAACGAGTGGAAGGAGCGGGGCAAGGAAATCGGGAAGCTGCAGGCAATTTTGGCATTGCAGATTTCGGAAAACGCGATCGAGCACGCGAAAAAAGACGGGAAAAAGCTGGTTGAGATTCTTAATGCGCCCTACACGCAGAAGCTTGCAGAGGAAATCTGCGCAAAGCTTTCTGCAAAAGGCTTTTCTGCAGCCGTCTCAAACGCAGAAGGTTTCATAGTCGCGGTTGCACCCGAGGGAAGCCAAACCACTGCTGTGGAGCTTCTGAAGAAGCACGGCGGCAAAGGCGGCGGCTCTGCAATGTTCGCAAGGGGCAAAGTGGAGAAAAAATAGCTCACTTGATGTATGGAGCTATCAAGATTTCAGCCTCTCCAATCAGAATTATCGCAGGGGAGTTGCCTACGCTGCTTAAGAGCAACTTATAATTGGCCTGCCTTAGCTCCTCCATTATGGATTTCATTCTTTTTCAGGAAACCAATTTTTTCCGTCCCCAATCAGCCCATCCTTTGCTTCAAGGCTGCGAAAGTCGGCTTGGCGGCACCTTCCAACATAGCCCTTGCTCAGCGCGCCCTTGGCCAATATGCCTATTACTTTATCCTCGGAAAAGAAGCCCCCGTTTTTCCAGACGAATTTTTCGCTTGTTAACCTTGCTGCCAGGGGCTCAAGCGATTTTTTTCTTTTTTCAAGGCCCCTTTCAATGAGCTTATCAAAGAAACCCATGCGGACAAGCCTCAGTAGAAGTGCTCGGGGTACTGCAGGAACTCTATGTCCTCCCAGTTTTTTGCAACTTCGAGCAGGCTTTTTTTCGAAAACGGCTTGAAGCTGCCGAATGATGAGGAGAATTGCGCGGCAGTTCCCTTCCGAAGCTCGAATCCGGTGCCATAAGCAGGATTTTTCACAATTTTCCCATTCGCAAGCTCGTAGTAGCATGCGCCCCTTTTCTGCGCGAACATGGAATAATCAGACTCAAAGCCCTCAAAAACCAGGTTGGCAAGCACAAGGTCGGTTTTTCCAGGGTTGATGGTAACGTGCCCGTAGCCAGGCGGGATGAGGAAACAATCCCCTTTCTTCCCTGAAATCATCGCGGCATCATCCACTCCTAGCTGGTTTACGCGCTGGATCAGGAAGTGCGCAGCCCCGGAAAGAACTTCATAAACTTCTAGCCAGGCGGTCCCTGTTTTCGACTTCGGGTGCGAATGCCCGAATGTCTTGTTGAGTTCGCCTGACAAGTCGAGCGCAAGTATCCTAGTGATGTCGTAGCGGATTGATTGGAATTTCTCCACCCCGCGATACATGAAGTAGGTCGGCGAGTCAGGCTCAAGGCGCGGCTCATTTTCCGGGTGTGCGAGCACCGGCCTCATCTCCCCAAAGGTCCGGATGTCTGGGGGAATTTCCCTGCCATTGAATAGGAGCGTGTCTTTTTCGAATTTCAGCATTGCAGATCACTTACCCTTTCTTTTTCCCTTTCTTTTTCTTGGCATTCGCGGAAGCTTCCTTGAAATTGTCAAACCCCTCTGGAATGGGGCGGAGGTGCGCAAGCTCGCGATGGCCTGAAATCCTGTCCAGCTTCTCTTTTTTCAGTTTCTCGGAAATCAGGAAAAGGAAGGTGGAATACTCCCGAAGGTCAATGTCGTACTGCTCAGCCACCTCCTCGCAGCGCTGCAGCAGCCGGGTGATGTCCACCAGGAGCTTGGGGTCGATTTTCCCGCTCCTGGTGCCCTGGCGTATCCTGTCCAGAAGCAGAAGTCTGCTCATCTGTATTTCCTTGATGATTTTCTTGACCCTGCTGCTTTTCTGGTCAATCCTCACCTGGAACTCGGTGGAAAGCTGAGCCACGCTTTCCCAGGAGACTTCCCCCAGGCTCGCCGAAAGCTGCGCTGGAAGCGAGTAGCGCGCGGAAAACGGGAGCTCTACCTCTTTTTGCCTGGGCATGGTTTCCCCGTTTTTCCTTATCGGCTTCGGTTTAANNATGGAAGGCCCCACCACGCTCGAGTTCTCGTTCGTGATCACAAGCCCGCGGGTTCGAAAGGGCCAGTTCGTGAAGGTCAAGGGCGAATCCGGATTCGTGCTTGGCTCGGTTTCGGAAATCACGCGCGCCAACCGGTATTTCGAGCGGGCTGAAAGCGTGGCAGAGTACGAGCGCTCCTCCCCGATGACCGACTCTTTTCCAACAGCCGACTGGGAATACGTAGTGGCGAACGTGCGCGTGCACGGCGTCTTCGAAGGCGAGTCGATCTCAAGGAGCACCTTTCCCGTGGCTCCGGGAAGCCGCGTGCTTGAGGCTGAGGAGACGCTTCTTAAGAAATTCCTGTCTCTGGACGACAACGGGCTGAACATAGGCAACCTGCAGCACCACACTCTTTCCGCCAGGCTTTCCATGGGCAAGCTGTTCCAGAAGCACCTTGCCATACTTGCCATGTCAGGGAGCGGCAAGTCCTACCTCATGTCTGTGCTCATTGAAGAAATGCTGGAAAGGAAGCCAGAAAACGGCAGGATGTCGATTGTGGTTCTGGACTCGCACGGCGAATACACTGGCTTTCGCCAGACGCAGTATGGGAAGGACACCGAAATCGTGTCAGCAAAGAAATTCAGGATCGCGTTTTCCAGGGTAACTCCCCAGATGCTTCGCGAGTGGTCGCCCGAGATGTCCTCTGCACAGGTGCGTGAGCTTGCGCCCATTATGGAATCCTTAAGAAGGGAAAAAAAGGACAAGCACGAGCCATATTCCCTTGAGGACCTGATCGGGCGCGTGGAAAGCGAGATGGCTGACAAGAAAAGGGACAATGTGAAGCGCCCGCTTATTGCCTGGTTGGCCGAGCTTTCCAGCTTGCGGCTCTTTTCCGCAGCAGACTTCCCCAAGCTCCAGGATGCGGTTGCGCCAGGAAGGCTGACCGTCATCGACCTTTCGGAAATCGAAAACCAGAGGAAAAAGCAGATCCTGGTCTCCTATCTTTGCAGGAGGCTTTTCAAAATGAGGAAAAAGGAGAAAATCCCGCCTTTCCTGCTCGTGGTCGAGGAGGCGCACAACTACGCTCCAGAAAAGGTGGAGCGCTCGCGCGCGCTTGCAAAGTCGCCCATAATCACCATCGCCCGCGAGGGGAGGAAGTTCGGCGCCTGCCTTTGCCTGATTTCACAGCGGCCCGTGCAGCTTGCCACCACCGCGCTTTCGCAGTGTGTCACACCAGACACATTAGTTACCCGCTATGACGGTTATCTTGCCCCAATTTCCGACATGGCTCATTCATGGGCCCAATCTGAAGTTATGACATATGATGCGGAAAGGCAATCACGCATGGAGAGAACCCCTAGCGCCTATCTTGCCAAGAATCCCAAGTTGGATGGCTCCACGGTCTTCGAACTTTCCACAAGTGGCGGCCGAAGGATTCGAGCCACCGACAATCATCCCTTCTGGGTTGAAGGGAAAGGCTGGGTGTCTGCGTATGCCATTGAAACCAGCGATAGAGTCGCAGTCAGGCCACTTCAAGAGTTTGATTTCGAGCTCAATGGAGAGGAGCGGATGCTGCTGTCAGAAGATGACATACGCCCCCCGGCTCCTGTCCGCAGGCACGAGATTATCCACAAGCTTCGTTCTCTGGGTCTGCTGCCGCTAACTACTTCCAGCCCCAAACTTCCAATTCTCGCCCGCCTCATGGGGCACATATATGGGGATGGGACCTTGCATCCGCCTTACCTCGCTTCAAACGGACAGTGGTTGCATCGAATTACATTTACGGGAAAGGAGGAGGAGCTTGAGCAGATAAAGAAAGACCTGGCACGCCTAGGTTTTCCTAACGACCAGAAAATACAGCACCAGTTCCGGGCATCAACAACCAACTTCATTGAATTCGGTCCGCATTCCATCAAAGGTGTTTCCACATGCTTCAAGGTCGGTTTTTGCGCCCTATGGTTCCTGCTCAAAGAACTCGGCGCGCCATTAGGCGATAAAAGCAACCAGCCAGCCCTGATTCCAAAGTGGCTGATGTCATCTCCGCGCCACATAAAGAGGGAATTCATTGCCGCTTACTTAGGAAGCGAATGTTCATCCATCCGTTTCAAGAAACGCTGGGCTGAGGCGTTGAACATCCCGTTCTGCAAGAGCCAGCCCCTTGGGCAGGCGGGCATTCTCTTTGCCAGTCAGATCCAGATGCTGCTCAAAGACTTTGAGATAGGCACATCGTGTTTCTCACGGCCATATTGCCGTCGCTCAGACGGTTCATCCAGCACGCAATTTGTCATTCAGATCAAGGCCGAACGCTCCAACATCATCCGCTTCTCAAGACGGGTCGGTTACCGCTATTCTCCATCGAAAGAGGCAAACAGCCTAAGAGGTCTTGCGTTTCTGGAATATATCGATTCTATGACAGCCAAGAAGCAAGAGGTCCTCGCAGCAGTGCAGTCTATGGACGGTTCAATCACTGCTTCTCATTCCGCCCAGATCGGGGTTCAGACAGAAACTGCTCGTTCATGGCGCTCGCGAAACATCACCAAAGCCAGGTTATGCCCAACAGACCATTTGCCTAGTTTTGAAAAGTGGCTCGCCCAGAACTGCGGGGGGCTGGGCGATGGCCTTATTTGGGAGAAAATCTCCTCGAAGATACTCACATTGGCTGATGATGTGCGGGACCTAACAATTCCCGATACCCACTGTTTCTTTGCAAACGGTTTTCTCACGCACAACTGCAA
>DUFS01000077.1 GCA_013331805.1 Microcaldota archaeon
TCGCATTACAGCGATTTCAATTTTCGCCTGTGCTTCACATATACCCCGTAGTCCACATATTCCTTGTGCGCGATGTAGTCCGCAAGCTTCCAGCCCTCGTAGGCTTCCCTTTTGGCAATTATCCCTTCTTTTACAGCAATGGAAAATGAATCGCTTCCTGCGCCTGAGCCGAAAGAGGTCACCAGAATTCTCTGCCCCGGCGCAGCAATGTCGAGAACGCCTGCAAGCCCTATTGGCGAGGCGGCGGAGTAGGTGTTCCCAATGACAGGCGTGAAAAGCCCTGCCTTCAATTTCTCTGTGTCAATGCCCATCTTTTTCGCAGCCTCGAGCGGGAACTTGCCGTTCGGCTGGTGGAATACAAAGTAATCGTAATCGGATGCGCGGGTGTCGGTCTTTTCAAACAGCCCCTGGGTTGCGCCCATTATGTGCCGAAAGTAGGCAGGAGCGCCGGTGAACCTGCCTCCGTGCGAGGGGAATTCGGCGTGCTGGCGCCTCCAGAAGTCGGGCGTGTCGGTGGTAAACGAGTAGGTGTCCTCTATTTCCGCGACAAACTCGGATTTCTCCGATCCTATGATGAATGCAGCTGCGCCTGCGGATGCCGTGTACTCAAGTGCGTCCCCTGGCCTTCCTTGAGATGTATCGGCGCCAACCGCAAGCCCGTAGCGGATCATGCCAGCGCCCGCCATTCCCATGCATATCTGGATTGCCGCTGTNNGAGTCCTCGTCCACGTCGGGAACCGACTTTTCGGATACGCCCAGGCCCTTCTTGATGCGTTCCGCCTCCTCGCCCCAGACCCGCGCGATTTCCTCCACCTTTATCCTGTACTTGGGCACGCAGGAGCCGTATCCGACAATCCCGACTGAGTGAAGCATGACAATCAACAAACCCTATCCGTTCTCATTCCCCTTCGCTCCTTTTCCGGCCGAGTGAAGCATGCAAAAAGCACCTGGCTAGATCTTGTTCAGAGCCTCCTTTATCTTCCCCAGGTCCATGTTGGTCGTTATCACTGGGATCTGCTCGCGCTCGGCGATCTTTATTGCCAGCGGATCGACCTCCTTTATGCCGTGCAGCACCACCACCGAGGGCTTCATGGGAGTCACCCTTATGACCACCATGGGCGAGCGGCCTGTGGAAACCTGCGTGAAAAGGAATGCCCTCTCGCTCATGCTTCCGTAAAGCTTGGGGAACTGGTTGAAGGGCATCTCAAGGATTATTTTCAGGCTCTCCATGAGCGTGTAGCCATAGAGCTTTTTCACCTTCATGAGGTCCTCGTTTGCGACAACCGTGCCGCCCACCATTTTCTGAAAGTCCACTGCCGAAATGGAAGTGGCGAACTCGTGGAGCTCGAAATACTGTTCGGTCTTTTCCACCCCCTGCTGCAGCTTGGAGAGAATGGGGTTGCCCCGCTCGTTGTCAATGGTCACAAGAGCGTTCACGAACCTTTTTATCACGCCAGATCCTGGGGACTTTCTCCTGTTGCCCTCGTAGTCCGAAATGGTCGAGGGGGAGATCTTGAGAACCCCGGCAAGCTCTGCCTGGGTGATTGCGAATATCTCCCGCCACTTTTTCATGGTGGAGCCTGGCGTAGAAGAAAGCGTGATTTCGCCTGCCATTTCATGCTTGATTTTCTCCATGGTAATGCCTTCGCAATTCTTACCCACCGAACACTTTTAAAGGCTATTGGAGCGCCGTATGCCTATTGGACAAAAGACGAATTCTATGAATAGAAAACGTTTATATGATTTGGCGCAGTTTCACATTGCATGGTGCTTTCGGACAATGACATACGAAAGTGGATTGCTTCTGGCAAGCTCAGATTCGAGCCTGCCATATCCGACTCGCAGATAGGACCTGCTTCCGTGGACCTCACGCTTGACTCGCGCTTTTGGGTTTTCAAGAAACGCTTCATTGGGAAAAGGCCGGTCGACCTGTCCAAGGTGGACTTCACAAAAGCGACTGAGGAAAAGAAAGCTGCTTCAATTACGCTCCCCCGGGGCGGAATGTGCCTGGGGATAACAAGGGAGAAAATTCTCATGCCTTCTGACCTCATTGGCACGCTGGAGGGAAGGAGCCGCTATGCCCGCATGGGATTGGCAGTGCATGTGACTTCGGCACTGGTGCAGCCAGGCTCGGAAAACCACCAGGTGCTGGAAATAGTGAACTTCGCGCCCTTCCCAGTCACCATCCGCGAAGGCATGCGCATAAGCCAGATAGTCTTCGAAAGGCTGGACAGCCCCACAGGAAAGCCCTACAATAAATTCGGGGAGATTGCAAGAAGGCAGTAGAACTTCCCACTCTGCGATTGGAGATTATGCGGCTTTACCCACTTTCCAACATCATCAATCTGTCGCAAAGCCTGCGATAGACTTCCTTTCTTTTTTCTTGGCTCAGCGTAAACAGCCTTTTTACGACAGCTTCCTCCGAAATAGTGAATATGTAGTTCAATTTGATGACACTTTCTTTAATTGCCCCTTCTGCCCGCGTCAGAGGGACACCTTTCATATTTGGGTTGCTGGTTATTCCTGCGACCACGGCATTTCCAAGCTCCTCGAAAAGGACCAGCGCTGGCCGCTGTTTCACTCCTGGCGTGTCAGCGAACTGTATTTTTGCCAGAACAATTTCCCCGGCTTTAAACATGTTCCCATGCCTCGTCAGCATCGTTGTCCCAGAGCTCCTTCATCTTCTTTTTCTGGATGTTGTGAAGGTATTCGTCATATTGGTCCATTTTGCTGCCCTTTCTTCCTTTGACGAGGCTGGAGATGACTTCATTGTAGCTTTGCCTAGGATGCTGCTTCATCCTCCCCAAGAGGGATAGCAACCGCCTCTCGACCTGTATTGTAGTGAAATCGCCCATTATAGCCACCTATAGCTTGTTATAGTAAAATATAATAAAGCTTTCTCTTTTCTAAATCAGCCTTCTGTCGGTTATCGCAAGTATTTCCCCGAGCGCGGCCTTCCCGTCCTCCCCCAATCCGTCAGCGCAGCAGGAGAGGAGCTCATCCGACTCCTTCCTTGTTATGTGAGTGAAAAGGAAATCGCCTTCTGAAAAGGACTTTCCGCACACCGCGCCTTCCACTGAAATCGCAAGCTGATCGCCCCTGTTCGCCTCGCTTATTCCCTTTCCCTCTTTTTGTATTTCGCGCACCTCGCCGATTATTTCGCCCTTGGCGCTTATCAGCCGCACGCCCTTCCTCAGCTTGCCCAGGATTATCTCTACCCCGAATATTGCGGGCTTGCTTGCCCTGAAGGTGTGCCCTGGAAGCGCAAGTATTTTTGCAGGAAGGGGGAGCCTCTCTGCAGCCGACTCCGAGCTTTTTTTCTTCTGCTCAATAACCCAGGCCGCATAGTCGTCGCAAAGCGAGTAGATTACTTTCGAGCTGAATATCTTCACCCCTGACCTTGCAGCCTCCTCGGCAGCGTCATCCGCCACTGCCACGTTGAAGGAGAGCACCACGCCCTTGAGAGGCTCGGACTGCGCGACCACAGAGGCGTCCACAACGTCCTTTTTTCCAACAGGCCCGATGCTCGCCCGCTTGATGTCCACTTCCTGGGAGGCAAGGAGCTTTTGGAGCGCCTCAAGCGAACCCAGCGTGTCCGCCTTGACTATAACGCCGTTTTTCTCGGACTCGAAGATGATTTTCCGGATTATGTCCTGCATTTCCGCAAGCTCGTCTGTGTTGGGGTTGCCGTCCTCAACCAGGAGCGGCGAGCCTGAAAGCGCGCCCTCCAGGCCGGGCGCGTATATCTTCACTCCGGACGCAGCGTGCACTTCGTCCACATACTCGTACTTGTCGCCCTCGCTGCTCCCCATGGGCCTGGGCTTGAGAAGGCCCCGCACCCTCACCTTTGCCGACCCGTTCATTGTCCCGAAAATTATCTCGTCGTTCTTGCGGAGCACTCCGTCGTAAATTATGACATCGATAGTGGTCCCGAGCCCCTTTTCCTCCTTTACTTCAAGCACGCTGCCCCTGCCTGCAGACGCCTCTTCGGTTTTCAGCTCCTTTTCCAGGAATTTCTGGGAAAGCCCTGCAATGGAAAGGAGCAGCTCGGGCAGCCCCTCGCCAGTCTTTGCCGAAACAGGGATTATGGCGATCTGCTTGGTGAAGTCAGTCACCCTGTCGAACCTTTCGGACTCCAGCCCCAGCTCGTGCATCTTGCCCACCAGGTTGTACAGCAACTCGTCCAGCCTGGACTGCACCTCTGGCTTTTGCGCATCCACGCTGGAAATTATGCCGCACTGCCCCTCCGAGCCTGCTGGCGGGCTTTTCCAGCCCTGTACAAGATCCATCTTGTTTGCGGCAAGCACAAAGGGCGTCTTGAACTCGCGGAGAATGCGGATGGACTCCAGCGTCTGGGGCTGGAAGCCCTGGGCAATGTCCACCACCAAAACCGCAATGTCCGCAATGCTTCCTCCCCGCTCGCGAAGATGCGTGAAGCTCTCGTGCCCCGGCGTGTCGATGAAAAGAAGCCCTGGAATCGTGAAGGATAACTTGCTTCTTGCCAGCACCATGGAGCAGGTCTCCTTAATGGAATCCAGCGAGACTTCAGACGCGCCGATGTGCTGCGTGATTGCGCCTGCCTCCTTTTTCGCAACAGATGTGCTTCGTATGGAATCCAATAAACTGGTCTTCCCGTGGTCAACGTGTCCGAGCAATACGACAATCGGCTGTCTAATTTTTTTCTCCATTCACTCAACCATTTGCTGTTTTATCTGTTCATATTCTTCAAGTTTCCGAACCCCTTTATCTGTTAGGGCATAAATAAATGCATTGCTCCTCTTTCTTTTCTTTAGATATCCACCCGTCCTCAATTTTTGTAAAAAGGCCCGACTGCCGATTACCGATATGCCTAGAACGTCTGCAATTTGCTGCGACGTCAAATTTCCACCCTTAACTACTGCCAAATACTCGGCAGGACGGGTATTCCTCATTCCAAAAAATAATTTTAGTAATTTTTCTTTTCTTTTTGCATGCGTGATTGCATTGCTGGCCAGTAATTTTTTATAGTTCTCATGTCCAAATATATTGACGTTCCAAAAACCCTTTATGCCTGGGATAAACCGTTCCCTCCCACATTCGACGCCGATTTTTTTGCAAATCTTCCTGAAGAAAATTGCATTTTCTTGGTTTTCAGTTGTATATGATATGTTCGCTACACTTCCACCACGTTTAGAGACGCAGATATCCCCCCTCGAAAGACCTCTAAAAAAGCTGAGCGCGTGATGTTTATTACTTGTTGCCAACCGTTTTGCAATTTTTAATAACTCGTAGAAGAGTTCGCCAATAGCGACCCCGTTTATCGTCAATAAGCAGATTCCTTTTTCGGACTTAACGCTGTTATTTTCATAGAAGTTGATCTTATCTTCTGAAAAATCATGCGATGACCAAAACTCCTTAAGAAGTTCCTGATTCTGTGTTTCATTATGTAGGATTTTCACACTAAAGTCCTTTTTTGAAAAACCAAATCGTTTCAATGACTCGGCAAACCACAAAATTTGTTCCGGATCCCCGTTGCTAAAGATCATTGAGTCGAGATTCTTCCCATGTTTTCTAGATTTTTTACCTTCACAGTGAAACGCACCCATCAGCTCAAAGAAATCAAAATTTGGTTGAGGTTTGATGGGGATGAATCTGTTGAGGATAAACCCTTTCGAACCACGACTATACACCCAGATGTAAACCTTTTCACCTAGATCAAACACGTAAAATGGTTGGCCTTGTTTCGTCCGATTCTTAATATTCGTGAGCAAATCGATTTGTTGTTTAGGTGACGAAATCTTTCTTACCCTTTTCGCGACCTTAATAAGTTCAAAGTCGGATTTTTTCTTATTAATTACATCGCCAATGCTCCGCGGAATTGTAAATGCATAAGTAAAGCTGCTCCTTGCTTTGTGCTTATGAAAAACGGTAGGAAAAAGGGTATTCTTGAACTTAAGGAGAAGAGCGTCGTCTTCTTCAAATCCGAATTCCTTGGCAGCTTCACGATGCACAAAACATTTGTAAGAATAGGACTTGGCTGGGCCCTTCCCCATCTTAAGTAAACTGCCGGATATCTTCATAATTATATTTTACCATAATCATTTATAACGCTATCTTTCACTATATCTTTACCCCATAAAAATACTGTCTTTTACTTTACCTGTTCTCCCCTTTGTACTTTCCCTCGTAGCCTTTTTCCGCCTTTGCCTCCATCCTGACGAACACCAGCTGCATGACCTTTGCGTTCTTGTGAAGCACTATGCCTTTCGGATTGTGCACCAGGAGAAGCGACTCGCTCCTTCCGTGGTAGCCAGGGTCCCAGACCGCGCACCTCACATCAGCCCCGCAGCGCAGGAGAGAGGAGCGCGGGAAGCCGAATGCAGCCGCATAGAGCGGGATTTCCACGTACTCGTTGTAGATTATCTTGTAGCAGCCAGGGGGAAGGCGGATTTTTCCCTCGGCATCAAATCCCATTGCGCTTGCCTTGCTGATTCTCCGCCTGGAGTTGTCAAAGTCGATTTCCCCTTCCTCTTCCAATCTCTGCACTTCCTTGAGCGTAAGGTCTATGCCCGCAGGCTGCACCTGGCTTGCGTTGACAATGTCCGCCACGCACTTTGCCTGCAACACAATGGATCCCGGAATGACCATCAGATTTCCCTCCCGAAAAATTCTCCTGAAAGAGTATTAAAAGCCTGCACCCGAAACCAGCCGGAAAGCCACCACGCACACCACCGCGATAATCAGATTGTCGTCAATGTGGGATTCGAACGATTCGGCGATTGCCGCGAGAGCTGCCACAATCAGGGCGGGCCAGCCGGCAAAATACAGGGCTGGCAGGCAGAAAAGGAAGAATGCTGCCGTGCCCCCGTATGTCTTGTTCCTGCTCCAGGGAAGCCTTCTCTTGCTGCGCGTTCCGACCAGGGTGCTTCCAGCATCCCCGAATCCCAGGATGCAAAGCGAAGCCAGGATTTGGCCCGGATTGGAAAGAAGCGTGAGGCAGGCGAGAGTTCCTGCTGCAAGAGTCATGGCTCCGTAGCCCGGGGTCACGCCAGGCCGCTCGAAGCGCTCCAGGGGCTTTTCCAGCGCGCCCAAGCGCATGCGGGAAATCTTCATGTGCACCAGAATCACTCCTAGAATCAGTATGGCGCTGATTGCGTAGGAGGCAAGCTGCACGCCCAGGAACAACACCAGGAGTATGGCGCAAAGCCCGAGGAAAATGTGGAACAGCTGCCTTTCGTCCTCGTTCATTTTTTTCACCTGTCAATTGGGCTTTTTCCGAAGCTGTGCGGCAGCCTGCCTATGTCATGCCTGATGTGCACAGCCTGCGGCACCTCAAGGCGCATCAGCCTGAAGCAAAGCTCGGCAAGCACGCAGGCGAAAAAGGCAAGCGAAAGACCGGCTGCCACTTCCGTAATGGTATGGACTCCGAGATAGACGCGGGAAAACGCGATGAAAAGTGCGTAAATGAGGTAAATTGGAAAGGAGCGGTTCCCGATTGCGATAATGCAAAGGGTGAATGCCCCCAGAGCATGCATGGAGGGAAGGGAAAAGTCAGTTGGGCAGTCAATCTTCGAGGGCGCATTTGCGCAAGGCCGCTCCTCCTGCAGGAAGGACTTGAAGCCGATTCCAAGAAGAAGCGCAATCAAGACAGCGCCTGCAAGGAAGGGGAGCTTCCTCTGCTCCTGGAAAAGGATTGAAGTGGCAATCACCAGGCAAAAGCTGAACAGGACCACAAAAAAAGGGTCATTGAACAGGATGGAGGATTCCCGGACCAAGGGGCGCACCAGCCCGAAAATCGAAAGGAAAACCTCTTCCAATGGCATGCTAAGGTTCCCGACTTACCTATTTTATTCTTTGCCCTCGAAACTTGGAAAGATTGAATGGTTCCTGAAAAGAAGCAAAAAAGCCGCCAGGCAAGCCTCACTGAGCCGGCTGAGGACAAGCCGGACAGCATAGACAGGACGGTTGCCCAGGCATTTGACTCTGACCCGAAAGTCAGGCTCAAGGTGGCAGAGGAGCTTGGGAAGATCGACGACCCCAGGGCGATATTCGCGCTAATCGAGCTTTCCTCGGACAAGGATGAACCGGTAAAGAGCACAGCCCTGCGCTCGCTTGGCAAGTTCAAGGAAGAAGAGCAGGAGGCGATTGGTTCATTGGAGAAGCTTTTTGCCGAAAGGAAGGAAATGAAAAAGCCAGAGGAGCTCCCGCAGGTTTCCCAGAGAATGATGCCTTCCATTGAGAAGCTTTTTTCCCATTACGACCCCAAGAAGCGCGAATCTGCCAGGAGAAAGCTGATGCCCTCGCTTGAGAAGCTTTTTGGCATACGGAGTGCGCCTGCCCAGGACCCGCTCCACGGAGTGGAGAAGATTTCCTCCGCACCCCATCAGCCTTCAGCACTGCCTGACTCGCCAAGGCAGGTTGAGCAGGAGGAAATACCCAGGCAGAACGCAACGAACTTCCCATTTGGCCAAAAAAAGGAACCTGCCCTTCCCCAGAAATCCGACTACATTGCAATCGAGGAGGACGACCGGGAATTCGCCTCAGAGGAGGAGGAGCGGGAAATCGGCGAGGAAGAGCTGCAGGTGCAAAACAAGTACTACGACCTTGCCTACCGGATTGCCACCACGCCCGGCATGGGCAAGGGCGAGCTCAAGCGCGAGCAGAACCGGCTGGTCTCCAACTTCAAAAAAGAGGTGGGCATGGCATTCAAGATGGCTGAGGAGAGGGCAAAAGAGGAAGGTTTCGTGTCCTTTTCCAACCTCAAGCCAGGGATGAAGAACCTATCCTTTTCCGAAATGCAGATAACCGGAATGTCCGACATTGGCTTTGGGGCGAGGAAAAAGCCCTTTGCAAAGATCAGGCTGACAGACGGGAAAAGGGAAATCTCGGTGCTCATCCCATCCGAGCGCGCCTCAGGGATAACGATGAACGACCGGCTTTCGCTCAAGGGAGTGTCTGCAGACTTCCTGGTGGAGTCAAGCGAGGTAGTGCTGGTCGTGAAGAACAAAAGCAAGATCATCGTGGTGAAGTAGGCTCATCTTTTTTTGCTGATTTCAAGCTTCAGGTAAGGCTTTATCCAGTCGTAGAAGTCCTCCGAGATTATCGCGAGCTTGCCCCTTTCCTTTTTCACGCGGAATCCTAAGCGGAGGAGGACAATCTCGTCCGTTTTGTCGCCGATAAGGTAGGGTATGTCCATGCCTGAAACCGAGCCTGCAAAGCCGCCCCTGGCATCGAAAACGCCTGCAAAGTAGCTTGCTGCAAACTCGTTCTTGTGCTTCAGCCTTTCCTCCCGCTTAACAAATTCTGAATCCAGCCAGGATCGCACCGAGGAGTTGTAGAAATAGCACTTGAAAATCGGGCCTTCAATGTATTTCACCTTGTCCGGCAGGCAGAGCTTTTCATCCAGGCAAAGCTTCAGGAATGCCTCGCAAAGCTCGCGGTGCCCCTCCACGCCAACTCCTTCCTTGGTCCTGCGCGACTTCCAAAGCCCGAGAAGGTATGCCCTGGCAGGCGACATCGTGTATTTCATGGTGCAAATTCCGCACAGCAGCTTAATTTAGGTTCCTTAAGTGCCGAATCTCGGGCCTGCCATGAAGCGCGCTGTGGCAGGCTCTGCGTGAACCAGCACCTCCTTCACTTCAGGGAATTGTTTGAAAATGGCCTGTTTTACCATTTCTGTTATTGCATGGGAACGAAAGAGCGGCATCTGGGGGTCAAGGTGTATGTGCACGTCCAGGCGCACCTCGCCCGAAGCCATCCTGGCGCGCATCTTGTGGAAGGACTTCACGCCCTTCACTGACAGGATCTCCGCCCCGTATTCCTCGAGCTTTTCCTGAGAAGGGCTTTCATCGGTAAGCTCGCCGAATGCGCCCCTGCCCACCCCGAACACCACCCGCATCATGAGCACCGAGACCACCAATGCCGCAATGGGGTCAGCTGCTGCGAAGCCGACCATTGCGGAAAAAAGCCCCACAAGCACGAGCGAATTCTGCATTATGTCCGATGTGTAGTTCCCTATGCTTGCCTTTATCGCAAGGCTGTCCTGGTCCGCGTTCTTCTTCAGGTAGGCAACTATCCCCACATCGACCAGGACCGTGAACGACATTATTGCCAGATCCGCAAGCGTTATATTCAGCGCAATCGGGCTTGCAAGCCTGCGAAGCGCCTCGCCAATAATTAGTATTGCGGCCGCAGCGATGAGCGCGACCTGCGCAATCGAAGAGACGCTTTCATACTTCCGATGCCCGTACAGGTGGTTGGAGTCAGGGGGCTCTGATCCTTTCTTCACCCCCGCATATGCGATGAGCGAGCCCACCAGGTCAAAAAGCGAGTCAACCAGCACTGCCAAAACCGCAATGCTCCCGGTGAGGACGACTACAATGAGCTTGGCGGCAATGAGAAGAAGGTTGGCCGTGACGACCAGCTTTGTCGCGCGGATGCTGCCCCCCTGTTCCATGGGATTAAATCGCCTTGAGCACTTTAAATATCATTCTTTATCAGACCGTGAGCTTCTTTCCGCCCTTGATTGCAAGGACTATTCCGCCGTCTGCCACGTGCGAGATTGAGATTTTCCCGGACTCCTTCGCCTTTTCGTGCGACTTGTCCCTGTAGACCTCGGAAATTCCTTCCTTGCTCACCTTGTACGCAGTCCAGCGAGCGTGCCTGCCTTTGTCAAGCGTGTAGTCGGTGTGCTCCTCAAGCACGAACACCCCGTACTTGGAGTCCGCGCTCATTGCCATGTGCGTGATGCAGAAATTGTAATTCGAGGAAAGCCCCTCGATCATCTGCATCGCCTTCTGGTTTGCCAGGGCGCCCTTTTTCTTTTCCTCGAGGTACTTGTCCGCAAGGAAGGCAAGGCTTTTTTCCGAGCCCAGCGTCTCATCCACGCCCAATGCCTCGAGCGCGCCGTAAAGAAGGTCGGTCTCTTTCTCGTTCAGGTCGCCGATTTTCAGCTGCCTCAGGTTGTCAGGAAATGCCATCAGACCACCAGTGGGGAGGTATACTCGTTTTCAGTATATATAGATTTCGGCAGGGGAAGG
>DUFS01000034.1 GCA_013331805.1 Microcaldota archaeon
TGCTTTATCCAGTCCCTTCATGACGATTTGGTGAACGAGGGCGGGATTTTCGACCTGGTCACGCGCGAAGCGAGGCTTTTCAAGTACGGCTCGGGGACAGGGACGAATTTTTCCTGCCTGCGAGCGACTGGCGAGAGGCTTTCCGGTGGAGGGCACTCCTCAGGCATGATGTCCTTCCTGAAAATAAACGACAGGGCGGCTGGGGCGATTAAGTCAGGGGGCACCACGCGGCGTGCGGCAAAGATGGTGATAGTGGACATAGACCATCCGGACATCGAGGATTTCGTGAACTGGAAGGTGCGCGAGGAGCAAAAAGTGGCGGCAATGGTGGCAGGGAGCAAATCCTGCTCCAAGCACCTGAACAGGATAATGAAGGCCGCATCAGAGGAGCACTCAACTGACCTGAAAAACGACCGGGTGAAGCTTGCTGTTGTGCAGGCGCTTTCGAAAAACATTCCGCTCAGCTACATCATGCGCGCCCTGGCTCTTGCAAGGCAGGGCAAGAAGGAAATCGACTTCCCCGTATTCGACACGCACTACGAATCAGAGGCATACGTGACCGTGTCAGGCCAGAACGGGAACAACACCGTGCGGGTAACCAACAAATTCATCTGGGCCGTGGAAAACGATGCTGAATGGAACCTACTTGCCAGGACCGACGGCAGCGTGATGAAGCGGGTCAGGGCAAAATCACTTTGGGACACAATAGCGGGCGCGGCTTGGTCGTGCGCTGACCCTGGCGTGCAGTTCGACGACACCATAAACGAATGGCACACCTGCCCTGTGGACGGGAGGATAAACGCTTCCAACCCCTGCTCGGAGTACATGTTCCTGGACGACACGGCCTGCAACCTCGCCAGCCTGAACCTCATGAAATTCCTCGACGAGGGCGCGGGCGTGTTCAATGTGGAGGCATTCAGGCATGCCACCAGGCTCTGGACAATAGTGCTTGAGATTTCAGTCCTGATGGCGCAGTTCCCTTCCAGGGATATCGCGAAAAAAAGCTATGAGTTCCGCTCGCTCGGGCTTGGCTATGCGAACATGGGCACCCTTCTCATGGTGCTGGGCATACCGTACGAAAGCCCTGAGGGGCTTGCAATATGCGGGGCGGTGACGGCAATTCTCTGCGGCGAGTCGTACGCAGCTTCAGCAGAGATGGCTCGCGAGCTTGGCCCGTTCAAGGCGTTTGAAAGGAACCGCGAGCACATGCTTCGGGTCATACGCAACCACAGGCACGCGGCCTACAACGCCTTGCCTGCCGAATACGAGGGGCTGAGCGTAAAGCCCTTGGGGATTGAGGAGAAATATTGCCCAGGCTACCTTGTGCAATCAGCCCGCGAGTGCTGGGACCGGGCCTATACGCTTGGGGAAAGGCACGGCTTTCGGAACGCGCAGGTGACCGTGATTGCGCCGACCGGGACGATCGGATTGCAAATGGACTGTGACACCACGGGAATCGAACCCGATTTCGCAATCGTGAAATTCAAGAAGCTTGCAGGGGGCGGCTACTTCAAGATAGTGAACGCGTCGGTGAAAAAGGCGCTTGTGCGCCTGGGCTACTCGTCCTCGCAGATCCGTGACATAGAGTCCCATGTGCTCGGGCACGGCACGCTTTCAGGCTGCCCGTTCATAAATATCGACTCGCTATCCGCCCGCGGGTTTTCGCAGGACAAGCTGATGAAACTCGAAAGCCAGCTTCCAAAGGCGTTCGACATCCGCTTTGCGTTCAACAGGCACGTGCTGGGTGACGAATTCATGCGCTCGCTCGGCTTTTCCGACGCCGAAATGGCCTCCCCCAAGTTCGACATGCTTTCCAAGCTCGGCTTTGGGAAGCCGCAGGTGGAGGAGGCGAACGAGTATGTTTGCGGAAGCATGACCCTTGAGGGCGCGCCTTACCTCAAGCCCGAGCATTATCCTGTTTTCGACTGCGCCTCCAAGTGCGGCAAAAAGGGCAGGCGGTTCATCTCTTACGTGGGGCACATAAAAATGATGGCAGCAGCGCAGCCTTTCATCACAGGCTCGATTTCCAAGACCATAAACATGCCAGCGGACGCGACGATGGAGGACATAAAGGAGGCTTACATGCTTTCCTGGCGGCACATGCTCAAGTCCAACGCGCTTTACCGCGACGGCTCCAAGCTTTCCCAGCCGCTGAACGCGACCGCTGATGTTGACGAGGACGAGCTGGCTTCCCTTCTCGGGCTCGGGGAGGACATTGACGAATCGTTCGGCCCTGCGCAGATGCAGTCCAAGATGGTCGGCAGGATAAACAGGAGGAAGCTTCCCACCAAGAGGCGCGGGTTCGTGCAGGAGGCGCGCGTTGGCGGGCACAAGGTCTACCTCAAGACAGGCGAATACCCCGACGGCACGCTGGGCGAGATATTCGTGGACATGTACAAGGAGGGCGCGGGCTACCGGGCGATTCTCAACTGCTTTGCGATTGCGGTTTCCAAGGGATTGCAGTACGGCGTTCCGCTGGAGGAGTTCGTGGACACGTTCACATTCACCAGGTTCGAGCCTGCCGGCGTGGTGACCGGGCACGAGGCGATAAAGAACGCCACCTCGGTCATAGACTATGTTTTCAGGGTGATCGGCTACGAGTACCTGAACAGGCAGGATTTCGTGCACGTCAAGATAGCGAACGGGGACTCTGCCCTTGCGCCTGCCCTGCTGCCCCACGTTGAGGAGCAGAAAAGCCAGGTCAGGCTGGTCGAGCCTGAGAAAAAGCCAGAAGCAGCGGATGAGGAAAGGGAAGCCGGCGAGTTTCATTCCCAATCCAGGACAGCCCGTGCGCAGGGCTTCACGGGCGAGCAGTGCCTTGCCTGCGGCTCGATGAAGGTGAAGCAGAACGGAAGCTGCCAAGTTTGTGTTGACTGCGGGGAGACTACAGGATGCTCTTGAAAAAAGTCTGGACCGAATCCTTTACCAGCTTATGTCCCCCTTCTTTTCCAGGAAGTCCTCTTTCTTTCGGGTTTTCAAAGAGCCGGCTTTTTCGTGGAGTGTTTTCAATAAATCAAGAAGAGCTTCGTTCAATTTCTTTGTCTGCGGGGACGCAGTTGTGTCGCTTTTCCACATTTCAATTACTTTGTTAAAAGATTCTTTGTCAAGGCGATTGAGGGCTTCCCTTAATTTAGATACTTTATCCGCTTCTTCTTTGCTCATTGCTTTTGGTTTGTTGGCTTCGGCTTGTGTTGCGACTTGGAATAGCAGCATCTCATCACCGTTTTCTGATTATGCAAGGGCATTGATAAAAAGATATTGCAATCCGCAAGAGAAACCGATTTAATTATCCCCCTTGCAACTAGGCTTATGCTCTACACCATACTTGACGCCGCGATACTTCTGGTCCTGGTTGCGCTCTCCGCTTTCTTCTCAGGCACCGAGTGCGCCTTTCTTTCGATTTCCACTGTGCGGCTGCACTCGCTATTGGAAAGGGGAGTCCCGGGGGCCGCGAGCCTTGCACGGCTCCGCGAGAAGCGCAGGCGCGTTGTCATCTCAATCCTCATAGGCAACAATGTGCTCAACATAGCCGCCTCGGCTTACGCAACGTCGATTGCGATTGCGGCCTATGGCGATGAGGGCGTGGGCATTGCGGTCGGGGTAATGACGCTCGTGATCCTCACCCTTGGGGACATAATACCAAAAAGCGTGGCAACCATCTATGGCGAGAGGATTATGCTGGCCGTTTCGCCCATTATGGAGATTTTCTACTACGCCACCTACCCCCTGGTCATATTATTCGAGCAGTTCAACCGGCTGATACCAGGAGTCTATGCCCGCCCGACCGGCGTGGAGAGATTCACCGAGGCTGAGGTGCGCTCTGCGGTGAAGCTCGGGGCAATGCACAAGGGAATCACCAAGAAGGAAAAGGATCTCATTGAAAACGTGCTGGAGTTCAACGACAGGACGGTTGGAGAGGCGATGACCCCCAAGGCGGCGGTGGTAACGCTCCATACGGACATGATAGTCGCAACTGCGCATAAGATAGCGCTGGAAAGCAAGTACTCCCGCTTCCCTGTGATCGACGGCCAGGGCAAGGTCGTGGGCACGCTTTCGGTCAAGATAATCGGCAGGGCTTTCTATGAGCACCCTGACTGGTCGGTGGGAAAGATAGCCTGGAAGCCGGTCGCCTTCAATGAGACTGAAAAGGCCTCCATTGCCTTTTCGCACCTGCAGTCCATAGGAAGGAATATCGCGATTGTGGTGGACGACAAGGGCAGCTTCAGGGGCGTGGTGACGCTTGAGGACCTGCTTGAGGAGCTGGTCGGGGAGCTCAAGTGAGGCTCTTTCCATAATCGCTTTTTTTAGGCAAAGATCCGTCCAAATAAAGGCATAGATTTATATCCAACATATATGCAGAATATATGTCAAGGTGATATGATGGTATTCGCACAATTGGATCTGGACGACTACACCAACCGCGTGCTCAATGTGATAAAGGCGAAGTTCGGGCTCAAGGACAAGTCCGAGGCGATAAACAAGTTCGCAGAGCTTTACGGGGATGAAATGGTGGAGAAAGAGGCAAACGACCAGTATGTGAAAAAGGCGCTGGAAATAAGCGAGAGGCACCTAAAAAAATACGGGAACCGGAAGATGGGCATGAAAGAGCTTGATGCGCTCTGCGGGATGGATTAGATGTTCGACTTCGACCTTTCAGATGAGCTTAAGCTCAAGATACGCAAGCTCATAAGGAAGGACAGGAAAATAGTGGGGATAATAAACAAGAAAATCAAGGAGATTGTTGGAAGTGATCCATCAACAATAGACCATTACAAGAATCTGAGGCGGGACCTTAAGGAATACAAAAGAGTTCATATCAACAATCATTTTGTGCTCAGTTTCAAAGTGGACAAGCAGAAAAACTTCATTCTTTTCGTGGACTTCGAACACCACGACAAGGCTTATTGAGGGGCAGTTTGTGGGCTGATTTTGGCAATGTTTTTGGGCATACCTTTATAAGCATCTTTTGGCATATATTTTCTGTAAGTTTTACGACGTGAAAAGGCTCCGCAGGAGAGCTCGAAAAAACAGCCGGAAAATGGACCAGATCCAGTGGTAGCAATGGACCCCAAAAATAGCCCGAAGGCTGACGAATACACTGCTGCATCCATACAGGTACTGGAAGGGCTGGACGCGGTTCGGAAAAGGCCTGCAATGTACATAGGGGATACCGGCGAGCGGGGATTGCACCACCTGATTTACGAGGTGGTGGACAATTCGATTGACGAGGCTTTGGCCGGCTTTGCGAAAAATATCGAGGTTTCCATCGGGGACGGAAGCGTGGTCTCCGTTTCCGACGACGGCAGGGGCATACCGGTCGAGACGCACGAGGAGACAAAGAAGTCCGCTCTCGAAGTCGTCATGACCATCTTGCATGCCGGGGGGAAATTCGACAACAAGACCTACAAGGTCTCGGGTGGATTGCACGGTGTCGGAGTTTCTGTTGTCAACGCGCTTTCAGAATGGATGGAAGTGGACGTCAAGCGCAAGGGCAGGCATTACCGGCAGAGGTATGAGCGTGGCAAGGCAGCCACGCCTGTACGCGAGCTTGGGCCTGCGGAAGGAAGCGGGACCACGGTGCGCTTCAAGCCTGACAAGGAAATATTCCCGGAAATCAGATTCGAGTTCGAAATCGTGGCCAACAGGATGCGCGAGCTTGCCTACCTGAACAGGGGCCTGAGAATATTGATTAAGGACGAGCTTTCTGGCGAAACAGAGGAGCACAGGTACGAGGGCGGATTGGAGTCGTTCGTGGGGCACATAAACAAGAACAAGGCGCCCATCGCCAGGATAATCCATTTCGAAAAAACAGAAGGCGAGGTGACAGTCGAGCTTGCCATGCAGTACAATGAGGGCTATGCGGACAACATCTACACTTTTGCGAACAACATCAACACAATCGAGGGAGGGTTCCACCTGGTGGGCTTCCGCTCCGCGCTCACGCGGGCGGTGAACGATTATTCCGATTCGCACAACGGCAAGAAGGACAAGGAAGTCAAGATTTCCGGCGAGGATCTGAAGGAGGGATTGGCGGCAGTGCTTTCGGTCAAGCTCCCGCGCCCGCAGTTCGAGGGGCAGACCAAGACCAAGCTGGGCAATTCCGAAATGAAGGGGATAGTGGAGTCCATTGTGGGTGAAAGGCTGCGCACATTCATGGAGGAAAACCCCTCAGAGGCAAGGAAAATAGTGGAAAAGGCGACCTCTGCAGCGCACGCAAGGGAGGCTGCGCAAAAGGCCCGCGAGCTTGTGAGAAGAAAGGGTGTGATGGAATCCGGCGTGCTTCCAGGAAAGCTTGCCGACTGCTCCGAGGAGGACCCTGCCAAGTCCGAAATATACGTTGTGGAGGGAGATTCGGCAGGCGGCTGTTTTTCAGGAGATACAAAAGTTGCACTTGTTGATGGCAGAAACCTCAGCTTCAGGGAGCTTGCGGAGGAAGACAAGTTGGGCGGGAAGAATTATTGCTATACCATAAAGGAAGATGGAAGCATATGTGTGGAGCTGATAAAGAACCCAAGAATGACCAGGAAAGATGCTGAAGTCGTAAAGGTTGTGCTTGACAGCGGGGAGGAGATTGTCTGCACCCCCGACCATCTTTTCATGCTCAGAGACGGAAGTTTCGTAAAAGCAGAGCAACTGACTTCAAAATTATCCATCATGCCGCTTTACAGGAAGCTTTCGGAAAAGAAGGGGCGGATAACCATCAAAGGCTATGAGATGGTTCTTGATCCAGCAATATCAAAATGGATATTTACCCATATTCTTTCAGATAAATTCAACATCGAGCACGCAAAATATCTGCCAGCGGCAGGCGCATATAAGCACCATATTGACTTCAACAAGCTAAACAATAACCCCGACAATTTATTGCGGATGAGCAAGGAAGCGCATTTTGCGCTGCATTCATCTATGGCAGAGAAAGTGCTTCTGAGCGATGATGTAAAACAAAAAGCAAGGGAAGCGCACATGACACCGGGATATAGGGAAAAAATGAGCAAGCGTATGTCCGAACCAACCATGAAAAATATGCTGAGCGCAAGGGCACAGAAGCAGTGGGAAGACGGTGAATACAAGAAATACATGACGGAACGATGGGAAAAATTCTACAAGGAAAATGAGGAATACCGCCAGGCTAACAATGAGCTCCTCAGGAAGATAAATGATGAATATTGGTCTGATGCAGAAAACCGGAAAATGCAATCTGGAAGGGTGAGGAAACATTATGAAAACCACCCGGAAGCAAAGGAACTCCTGAAAGAGGTTGCAAAGAAGCAATGGGATAGCCCGGAACTTCTGGCTTGGAGACGCGCCCAGACCGGCAAACAGTGGACGCCTGATTTCAGGAAGAAGAGGAAAGAAGCTTACAACAAGACTTATTATGCGCATAGCATGGCATGCATGAAGAAAGTGCTTGAAGAATATGGCAGCCTTGAGGAATACGATGCTGAGAGAATAAAGACGAATGGCAAGAGCCTTCTTCGGAAGAAAACAGTTGTAGATAGGTTCTTCCACGGAAACGAGAAGGGACTACTCGAAGCAGTAAATAATTACAACCACAAGGTGAAAGAAATAGTGCGCCTCACTGAAAAAATGGATGTGTATGACCTTGAAGTGGAAGGCACGCACAATTTTGCGCTTGCAGCCGGAGTGTTCGTGCATAATTCTGCAAAGCAGGGCAGGGACCGCAAGTACCAGGCTATCTTGCCGCTAAGGGGCAAGATACTCAACGTGGAAAAGGCGCAGATAGTGAAAATCCTGAACAACGAGGGCATACGCACCCTGATTTCTGCGCTTGGCACTGGCTTTGGCGAGGACTTTGACATTTCAAAAGCAAGGTACCACAAGATCGTGATAATGACCGATGCCGACGTGGACGGCGCACACATCAGGACGCTTTTGCTCACGCTCTTCTTCAGGTACCTGCGCCCGCTGGTGGACAGGGGGATGATTTACATTGCGCAGCCGCCGCTTTACAAGCTCAAGAAGGGCAAGAACGAGAAGTACGCTTATTCGGATGCTGAAATGGAGGCTGCCTTGCGCGAGCTTGGAGAGGGGGCGGTGGTGCAGCGCTACAAGGGCCTGGGGGAGATGAACCCCGAGCAGCTTTGGGGCACCACCATGGACCCGGAAAGCCGCGTGCTTCTGCAGGTCACGATAGAGGACGCCCTGAAGGCGGATGAAATATTCACCATACTCATGGGCGATGCTGTCGAGCCTAGGAAGGCGTTCATCGAGGCGCACGCAAAGGAAGTCAAGAACCTGGACGTATAGGGAGAAAATTGATTTGTGATTTTCATGGCCCACGAACAGAAGGAAACCGAATACCGCCACGGCAAGCTGCTGCCGCGAGTGATTGAGAAGGAGATGAAGGCATCCTACCTCGACTACGCGATGAGCGTGATCGTGGGCAGGGCGCTTCCAGACGCGCGGGACGGGCTGAAGCCGGTCCACCGCAGGATAATGCACGCGATGTACGAGCTTTCGAACACCCACGACAAGCCCTACAAGAAGTCCGCGAGGGTGGTGGGGGAAACCCTGGGCAAATACCACCCGCACGGCGACCTTGCAATTTACGACTCGATGGTGAGGATGGCGCAGGGCTTCTCCATGCGCTACCCGATCATTGACGGGCAGGGCAATTTCGGATGCTTTACCAAGGACACTAAGGTGATACTGACAGACGGACGGAACCTCAGCTTTGGGGAACTGGTCAAAGAAAACGCAGAAGGAAAACTGAACTATATTTTTACCATGGACAAGGAAGGAAAAGTACGAATCGAGAGGATAATGCACCCGAGACTGACTATCAAAAATGCTGAGATAATGAAGGTAATTCTTGACAATGGGAATGAAATACGCTGCACACTAAACCACAGGTTCATGCTACGCGATGGCGAATATAAGGAAGCTCGGCATCTGAAGCACGGAGACTCACTTATGCCTTTGTATACGAGAATATCGACAAGGGAAGACGATCCTAACATTGAAGGATACACGATGGTGTTCCAGCCTGAAGATGAGGCATGGGACTACGCCCATCACTTAGCAGATGAATGGAACCTCCGATGCCTCATCTATCCAAGGTCAGCTGGCAGGACGAGGCATCATGCAGATTTCAACAAGCTGAATAACAACCCAGACAACATAAAGAGAATGCATTGGAAAGAGCACTGGCAGTTGCACTACAGCCTAACTTCGCAACGGCACAGAGAAGATGAAGATTATCGGGCAAGCCTAGCCAAAGGAAGAGAAGAATTCTGGGGAAACCAGGAAAACAGGAAGAAGCATTCTGAGCGAACCAGTGCAAGAAACAGGAGAAACTGGAAAGCGCCTGATTATAGGGCGAAGATGAGAAGAAATCTCAGTTCTTCCAACAAAGAGTACATTGCAGCGCACCCGGAAAAAAGGCAGGAGTTTAGCGAAAGAGCCACGAGGACATTGAAAAGACTGTGGCAGAATCCACTCTATCGGTCTGCGATGCACCAGAGAATCATCAAAGGAAACAAGAATCACGTTACTAACATTACAGGAAAAACAAAATTCCTCAAAATATGCAAGGCAGTTGTGTCTGAAGGCAATATTTTGTCTGAAGAAACATATGGGGAAAATAGAAACCGGATCTATCGTTATGGCCACGCCACCACCTGGAACAGGGGACTGCAAAAATATTTTGCAAATGACCCAAACCTTATCCTATTGGGATTGAATCGGAACCACAAGGTCGCAAGGATAGAAATGCTGGGTGAAAAAGAGGATGTTTATGACTTGACTGTCGAAGGAACCCATAATTTTGCCCTGGCAGCGGGCGTATTTGTCCACAACTCTGTGGACGGCGACAATGCGGCTGCCATGAGGTACACCGAAGTGCGCCTGAACCGGTTCGCCGAGGAAATGCTCTTGGACATAGAGAAGGAAACTGTGGATTTTGCCCCGAACTTCGACGCCACGCTCAAGGAGCCCGTCGTGCTGCCGTCGCGCGTTCCGAACCTGCTTGTAAACGGCTCGTCTGGAATCGCAGTTGGCATGGCTACCAACATGCCGCCCCACAACCTCGGGGAAACGGTGGATGCGCTGGTGGCGATGATTGACCGGCCCGAAATCAACCTTGAAACGTTGCTTTCGATTGTGCACGGGCCTGACTTTCCAACAGGCGGATTCATAGTGGGCAGGCGGGGCATTGCCGAGGCATACGCAAGCGGAAGAGGATCGCTCCGCGTAAGGGGCAAGGCGGAAATAGTCACGGGCGGCAAGGAAAAGAAGGCAGAGATCGTGGTGAGCGAGCTTCCCTACCAGGTGAACAAGGCTGAATGGGTAAAAAGCGTGGCAGAGCTTGCGCGCGACAAGAAAATTGAGGGCATATCCGACATTTCCGACCGGTCTGACCGGGATGGCATGCACGTGCTGATCCAGCTGAGGAAGGATGCAAACCCAGATGTCGTCCTGAACCAGCTTTACGCGCACACCGCCCTGGAAGGCAGCTTCGGGGTGATCAACCTCGCGCTGGTGAAAAACGAACCCCGCGTGCTTCCGCTTGCGGATTTGCTGCGTGAATTCCTGCTCCACAGGAAGGAAGTGGTGAAAAGAAGGAGTGCCTTTGAGCTTTCGGTTGCCAAGGAAAGGAAGCACATCGTGGAAGGGCTGCTTGTAGCTCTTGGGAAGATAGACGATGTCGTGAAGGCGATAAAGGCTGCGAAGAATGCGCAGCACGCGCGCGAAGTCCTGATGATGGGCTATGCATTGTCGCAGAAGCAGGCGGACGCAATACTTGAGATGAAGCTTTCGAAGCTGACCGCTCTTGAGACCGGCAAGCTCCACGAGGAGGACATCGAGCTTGGGAAAACCATCAAATACCTTGCCGAAGTGCTTGCCGATGAGAAGAAGATATTCGGCATCATCAGAAGCGAGCTATTGGAAGTCAAGCAGAAGTACTCTGACAAGAGGCGCACGGTGATCATCGAGGATGACGGGGAAGTGGAGCTGGAGGACCTGATTGCCGAGGAGGAAGTGGCGGTAATAATCACAAAGGACGATTACATCAAGCGCGTGCCAATGAGCGAGTACAAGTCGCAGAAGAGGGGCGGCAAGGGGGTCATAGGGAGCGAAACCAAGGAGGAGGACACCATTAAGGACGTGCTCCTGGCCTCCACGCACGACTACCTGCTCTTTTTCACAGACAGGGGGGATGTGCACTGGCTCAAGGTGCACAGGATTCCATCAGGCGGAAGATACTCTGTTGGAAAGGCAATAGTGAACCTGCTTGAGCTTGAAGGCGCCAAGATTTCGGCATGGATCAAAACAAAGGATTTCAAGGAAAGCGAATACCTGGTGATGCTGACCAAGAAGGGAATAGTCAAGCGCAGCAGCATGGCGGACTACTCCAGGCCAAGAAAGGGAGGAATAATCGCAATCAGCCTGAAGGAAGGGGACTGCCTCATTGCTGCCAAGAAAACTGACGGCAAAAGGCAGATAATCATCGCCACTTCGGAAGGTTCGGCCATACGTTTCCCGGAAGATGAAGTGCGGGAGATAGGCAGGACAGGACAGGGAGTGATAGGCATACGCCTGGAGAAAGGCGATGAGGTTGTGGGCATGGCGCTTGACGAGTCTGAGACCCTTCTTACCGTGACAGAGAACGGATACGGCAAGAGGACGGACATTGCCGAGTACAGGCTGCAGGCAAGGGGCGGCAAGGGCGTGATAAACATCAAGACCCATGGCAGGAACGGCAAGGTTGTGGCAATCGCGTCCGTGAAGGACTCTGACCAGCTGCTCCTGGTTTCCTCAGGTGGCAAGATGATACGAATGGCGGTGAAGGACATTTCCGTGATCGGCAGGAACACTGGTGGCGTGAAGCTGATGAAGCTGGATGGGAAGGAGAAGGTCGTGGCAATGGACAAGCTGGGCGGGGAGAACGGCAAGGATGAGGTTCCCGATGGCGGGCAGCCGAAAGCTCCGCCGTCATCGCCACCTAAGCCCAAACATGACGATATTATTATTNNCTAAATATCTCTTGTTGCAAGTTTGAGATTCTCAAGCATTTTTGCACCAAAAGCTGAGAATATCAGTGACTTGACCCCTTCACTTCGTGGCTCTGTCTTAACTGCTCTTTTGGCGTTGCGTATGGCCCTGAACGTATGATAGCCGAACTTGAGAGCTCCCAGAATAGGGTGCTTGTCCAAATCCGTTTCTGAAGCTTTCTTTGTGTGCTGCTGTGCAAGCAGAAAGTAGTCGGAGGTTTTCATCAACTCAATATGGGAAAAGGACGATTTGCGGTAACCACTGTATCGGTAAACGGGCTTAAAGCCCACAAGATTCAGAACATGCATCCGACCACCAAGCAATTCTATGGGAATAAAAGTATAAATGCGCTTGTTTAATCNNACAGGCGAAAATGCGCGCACTTTTTCTGCGAACAGGAAAAAGCCCAGTGTGAAAATTATGCTTGCCGCAAAGGTAAGGTTCTGGACCAGCCCCATTCCTTGCCTTGGAATCGGCGGCACGGTTCCCCCGAAGTAGTCGGATACGTCGTTCAGCAGGAACCAGCCCAATGCCAGAAGAGTAACTGCAGCTCCGATTTTCTTTTTTGGCAAGAGGGCGCAGCCTTCGAGCACCATGCCAATATGCCCTGCTATGAAAATGAGGGTGATCGGAAGATAGGCTGGAAGCGAATAGGCGTTCCAGTGGAAAAGCAGGATGAAAACTGTCCATAAGCCGTATTTTGCCATGCCGATTGAGACAAGGAATGAGTATGCATCATTGCGAATGAGCTTGGCAAGTATCGGAAGCGCAAGAAGCACATAGAGAGGACAGTCGGGCACAAAAATGAGAAGAACCAGGGACGTTGAGGAAAGCTGGCCCCAATAGTACCATGCGCCTGCCAGCACTCCTGCGACATTGAGGAGGAAAAGAACTCGGAAAAGGTTTTCGCGGGAAAGCATCACTTCAGCCTCTTGATAGGCACGCCTCCCCACATTTGCCCTGCAGGTATGTCGCAATTCACCAGGGACATGGCTGAAACGGATGCATCATCGCCAATTCGAATGCCTGGGAGGATGGTGCAGTTTGCCCCAATCATCACTCGTTTGCCTATTTCCACCCTGCCTGTCCTGTATTCGCCCTGCAGAAGCTCGTGCGCCAATATGACCGTGTTGTAGCCGATTAGCGTTTCCTCGCCCACGCTTATGAGCTCGGGGTAAAAGATGTCCATCATGGCGCCCAGGCCGAATGTCGCGCCTTTGCCGATTTTCGCCCCGCACGCCCTGTAGAGGAAGTTCTTGACGCGGGTGGAAGGGAAAAAGCGCGCAATGTAGATGAGCTTGAAGTTGAATATCGTCCTGAGGGGGTTTCTTATCCTCCACCAAAGCCGCATGGAGTTCCCGCTTACTTTGTGGATGGCAACTCGGCGCATAGGATGGGTATTCGGCGAATGGTAATTAAATATTAGCCCTAAAATTGGTTGGGTGATGGGATGGCTGCCTTGGACATACTAGGAATATGCGGACCGGTTATTTTCATAGGCCTAATCGTGATGATACCTTTTGTAATCCGTGTCATTTACCAGTATGAAAAGGGCCTGATGTTCAGGCTGGGCAAGTTCGCAGGCACTCGCGAGCCGGGCTTGACCATTGTCATCCCCATCTTTGAGGAAATGCGCAAGGTGGACATGAGGATACTCACCCTCGACATTCCCAAGCAGTCTGTGATGACCAAGGACAATGTGCCTGTTTCAGTGAACGGAGTGCTTTACTTCAAGGTGGTAAAGCCCGAGGATGCGGTCATCAAGGTCCAGAACTATGAGTATGCCATGAACATGTACGCGCAGACCGCGCTTCGTGACGTTGTGGGCGCGATGAGCCTGGACGACGTGCTCTCGGAACGAACTGCAATCGGCAACAAGATACGCGACGTGGTAGACGAGGGCACCAAAGAATGGGGCTTGGATGTCACTGATATCAAGCTTCAGGATGTGGAAGTGCCGGATGACCTCAAGAGAATGATGAGCAGGCAGGCGTCAGCAGAGAGGGAGAAGCGGGCCACCATAATCAAGGCAGAAGGGGACAAGATGGCTTCCCAAAACCTGGCTGATGCCGCAAAAGTGATGACTTCCACACCTGGCGGCATGCAGCTTCGTGCGCTGCAGACAATAGACGGCCTGGGGCCCACTGCCTCAAATACGGTTATTATTCCGTTGCCCCTTGAGCTTTTGGACGGCTTCAAGGACCTGGCAGCCTCCCTTCGCAGCATGAAGGATTACAAGGATGCCAAGAAAGGCGATAAGAAGTAGGTCTGGGCTTTGCTGCCTTTGTTTTTTCTTTAATCGGCTAGACCAGGTCTTTTTTGAGCAATGAGGAGAGTTCCTCCGAGATCGCCTTGTACTCCTTCATTTTTTCAGGAGGAAGCTGGGCGGCCTGCCTGCGCATCTTTGCAATAAGGTGCCTGTAGTGCTTGATGGTCCCCATGAGGAGGACGTCTGTTGCCGGGCGCGAGCAATTGACCGTCCACTGAGAAACTGCGGCATCGGCACCGCAGGCGAGCATTTCCTGCTTGAGGATGCTGGCAACCGCATTGCGCACTCCGCACAGCTTCACCAGGCGGAAAACCGCCTTGTCGCGCATTATGCGAACGCACTCTTCGGACACATCGATGGCTGCTATCTTGGCTGCGGCTTCGGGAACGGTGGATGCTGCCACTACTTTTGCATTGAACATGGGCATCACTTTGGGCTCAATTGCCCTCTGCAAGCAGGACGTAGCGCCTGTCTATTGCCACCAAGCCGGACTTTGCAACCGCCTCAAAGCGCGAAAGCACGGTGTTGAAGGCTATGTAGCTTCCGGATATCCCAAGGGCAAAGAGGAGCCGCTCGAATGCCACAATGGGAATGAGCGCAGCCCAGAATTCAGGGGTGGTTGGTATGAAGTAGAGCCAGATTATCCCCCCTATTGAGTGGGCTGCGAATGTGGAGCCCAGGCTCCGGAGGAACAGGTTCTCAGGAAGCAGGAGCACTATCGCGGGGATGAGCCAGTAAAGAGAATAGAACCAGGCTTGAGAGCCAACCGGGTGGAGCATGAAAAGCGCCATGCAGGCCAGGGGCACGGCTGCCTGCCAGAGTTTTCCCTTGGAGTATTTGGCAAAGTAAAGGGCTGCAAAAAGCATTGGGGCAAGCCTGATGATGTTTATTAGCTCGGGCGCCTTGCCAAGGTAGATGAATGAGATTATCTGCGCAAGAAAGACCGAGAGAACCCCGGCTCCTGCACCCAGGAAGCCTCCAGCAATGGGGCCCATGAACTGGAAGAACGTGAATGATTGGTTTTCCGCGCCCAGGACTTGCGAGAAATTGAGGCTGCTTGCCGCAAGGGCAATTGCAGTGAATAGCAGCAGGAATGCCAGACCCTTGGCTGAGAGCACGTTTTCTATCCTCATTTTTCCACCCCGGTTTCGACTGGTTGTCCTTCCTGTCCAGAAGACGTTTTACTATATCAGGGGAATTGATTTAAAACCGTTTGCAGGAAGCCGCCGCTTACCGCTAACCGGATGACATATTCTTAACGTGGGCTCTGATCCAGTAGGGAAGCGTCCTTGTGAGCTCTTCGAGTATGTTGACCGCGACTTTCCATCTTGCAAACTCGTCCAGCTCCTGCTTTATCTTGTTCAGATCAGTCTCAGGATAAAGCGACCTCAGGTTGTCCTCAAACGTGTCAGGTCCAGAAAGCACATCCCTCAGCATGCCCGGAGTGTTGAAGCCTCCGGTGCTTGACACCAGTCCTGCTTTCGTGTAGCTGCGCGTCAGGGTCGCCAAAAAATAGGGAGACGACATGTCCGAGTTTTCTATTGCGTTGCTGATTTGGCGGAACTTGCCCCAGTTGTTGAAGCAGACCTTGTATAGCTCTGAATATATCTTCCCAAGCTGGTTGCTGCCATTCACTTCAGGGATTATGTCCGCAAGTTCGTACTTGTCCCCGTAGATTTTTTTGTTCATGTCCCTCTCGTCATGTTCAGGCTGGTATTGACCGTTCTTGGAAACGATGGATAGTGGTACTGTCAAAAGTCTTTTGTTGAACTCCAGCGAAAGCTGCGTGGATGGATTCCCTTTCTGGTCCGTCTCTATGTTTGCCTTGTATAAAACAGTGAGTTCATCATGGTGGAAATTCTTCTTGAGCAGCCAGTTTAGATCGGTATAAAACATGTCAAAGCCGCGTTCCCGTACATACAGCAAGCGGTCTATGTGGCTCAGCACCTGGTCCCTCAGTTCAGGCGAGAGGGCATCAAATGCCTTTTCGTTGGCTTGGAGATATTCTTTCACCTTGGCTGTCAGAACTTTTTCCTGGGCGTGCGCCTGGAGCACGCAGGGCAGATAGTACATCAGATCCACGGACGAGATGAACTCGCCCTGTTTGTACCTCACATGGGTCCTGGCGTTTTTGTAGGTTTCCAGCAGGATGGAGGAAGTGGCAGGCGCGTATTTCGCAAGCTCGTTGATGTTGTCAAGGAGGTCCCGGTCCAGATCTGCCATTGTTGCTTTGAAATGCTTTGTCCTGTCTGCTGCGTTTCCTGACAGCTCCGAAATTCTGGCATTCTCCTGCTCGGCTGCAGAAACAAATGTCCCTATGCTTTTGTGGATTTTCCTTGCGAACTCCCTTGCCTCTCTCTTATTCCTATCCTGGCCATTCCGGACGCTGTTGGCTGCCTCCTTGAACTGCTTGTTTGCGGACAGCTGTCTCCAGAGGGCGATTTCGTGCTCCCCGATCCTGCACAGGTTTGCACCTATTTCGGCTATCAGGAGCTGAAGATTGTTCTGGATTGGCGTTTCATGGTACAGTGTAATGGCTTGGTATTCGATGTTCTTCAGTTCATCGTAGAGCCTTGCACGTTTTGATGCTATAGAGCATATTTTTCTGAAAGCCTCCAGCTGAGTCAGCCCAAGCGCTCTTTTGAGGGAGTCGGTGTCATCGTCCGCTGCGTCTACCATGCCAAGAAGGGCGTAGCACTTCTTGTCAAGATCCTCCATGTTTTTTTCGAAAGTGGAGATTTTCTTCAGCTTCTCATCGGGTGACCCGAATTCCTTCTTTGAAAGGTTCTTGTAAGCCTGCATGACTCCAAGCTGTATCTGCCCTATGGTGTCACTGGTGGTGTGCTCCAGGAACTCGACTCCGACACTGAACCCTTTTACGTAATCGTTGATCCATTTCGCAAAGAACTGCCTGCCGGTTTCGTTTTGTAGGAACCTCTTTATGATTAAATAGGCGTGGTGGGGGGTGTTTTCATCCTGCACCAAGACAGGATAGTTTTTGGCTGCCCCTGCGACCGAGTCCACCGGGATGTCGGATGGGGCTCCAAAGGCCTTCTTGTTCTCCTGTCTTTCGGCATTCAGCCTTGTTATTGTGATCTTGATGGAATCAAGAATTCGGTTCGCCTTTTTTATCTTTTCTGGGTCTCTGCCGCAGTCTAACTCAAAGAGCGCAAGCCTTCCAAACATTTCCTTGGAAAGTATGCCGTCCAGTTCTGCCAGCTTTTCCTTGGCAGCATTATCTTTTGCCTCCTTTAGCTGGACTTTTATGTATGAGACCAACTGGACTAAGTCTGCGTATTTCAGCTCAGCCTCCACCATTGGATGTCCCCCCAATTCAACAGTGCGCGAAGCGCTTCTGGTCTCCTTGTGCTTTGCCCTAACGAATGCAACCACTATGTCCCTGTCATTTACAGAGCCGGTCAGGACTTTTATCCCGATTTCGTCCCCTGGCGCAAGCGCTGGGTGGAGATGGGTGGCGGCGCGCCCCTCGTCAGGCACGAACCTAAGCTTGTAATTCCCTTTTTGTATTCCTGGCATCTTGACAAACTCTTGGGCTATTACCCAGGCTGCCAGGAGCCTGGCTCTGTCCTCGAATGCCGTAGTGGCTTTCACCGCATTCTTGGAAGAGAAAAAGACCCTGTTGTTTGAGTGATTAGGTAGGGTCTCATCGGCTTTGAAGAACTGCTTTTTGCTGAAGTTATTAATCATGTGAATCTGTTATAATTAGTGTAATTTTATTTATAAAGCTTGCTGTGCGCAGATGGACTTAGCCCGACTGCTGCTCCACCAGCTTGACAAAGCCAGGCTTTACCTTGTAAAGTTCCCCCTTGTAGATGAGGTCGTCCACTATGCGCCTGGCAGTGATTTCGTCCACGTTCTCGCTCACCGCCTGGTCTATCACACGAACGATTTCCGCAGCCCCAAGCTCGGACTGCAGCTTCTGGACAATTGAAAGTATGGAGTTTATCTTGTCCACCTGGCTCTTGGGCCTCCCTGTCATAATTATGTCCGCGTCTATCCTCCCGGTTTCCCGGTCGCGGCTGACCTTGTCAAGCACGTAGTTGGTGAGCGTGATGGCGCGCTCTGCGTCTGAAATCTCCACAGCATTGGACAGGCGGATCTTTGCAGACGCCTCTGCCATCCTCACCAGGCCCTCGATCTGCCTGGGGGTGACCGGAACCGCGCCCTCTGCCTTGCCCCTTTTTCGGATCTCCACGTAGAACTCCTTTATCCTGTCCGATGCTTCTACGGAAAGCAGGGGCTTCACATGCTGGCGGGCGTAGGAGATGTACTTGCGCAGAAACAGCGGGTCCATTTCGGATGTTTTTTCTGCCTCTGTAGCATTGGCCCCTTTTTGGTGTATGCTCAGCAGGTGCTGGGCAAGCGCGGTGTCTTTGGCTTCGTCAAGCACGTCTATAATCGGGAAAATGAGGTCAAAGCGCGAAAGGATGGTCGGGGGGATGTCAAACTGCATGCCCGGGAGCTTGTTCGGGTCAAACCTGCCGAACTTGGGGTTTGCGGCTGCCAGTATTGCTGTTTTTGCCTTGAACTTTGCAACTATCCCTGCCTTTGCGACCGAAAC
>DUFS01000036.1 GCA_013331805.1 Microcaldota archaeon
CGTCTACAAGGCAAAGCTGAAGAACGCCTGAGTGGCCCGAAAAACTTTTTTTGATGTGGCCCGCCTCAAAACGGGCCGCATGAATTTTTTATCGTTCTAATAATAACTGATTTAAATGCTCCTTACCACAGTCTATGACGTGCAAGAAAAGGTAATTCTGGCTATACCGGCCTTCAACGAAGAAGGTGCCATAGGAAACGCCCTAAGATACGCGCTTGGCTTGAAGAAAAGGGGCGTTGTCGATGAAGTCTTGGTGGTGGACGACGGCTCGACTGACAGGACAGTGGAAATCTCGCTACAAGCCGGCGCAAGCGTTGTCTCGCATGCGAACAACATCGGCAAGGGAGGAGCTTTTCTTTCTGCGGTCCTTCATTGTAGGAAGAACCGGGCGGACGTTTTGGTAATGATTGATGCAGACCACATGGCAACTCAGGGAAGACCAGTGGAAGCAATGATTGCGGAGTTGTATCTCAATCCGGACTGCATGATGGCTGTCGTGGCATCATCAGAGGGGAACAGATCTCCAGTGTACCGACTTTCTGGGCACCGTGCAGTAAGGATGGCGGCTCTGAACTTCCTTTTCGTGGAAAATGAGGGCGCACTGTATGCCTCCTACGCCCATACAGCCAGGCGCTTCAGGGAAATGTCTCATGGCTTCGGGCTGGAGCTTGCACTTGACTGGCAAATTATGAAAGCTACGAGGATTCCGCTGTGCGAACACTTTTTCAAAGTCGCGACACCACTGCGCAGGAACGGAGCCGAGCAGCTGATCGATCTTCGCAGAACAGCAGGAATGATCGAGGAAAGAATGGATAGGCGCGACAGGCTGCTGAACCAGAAGCGCGTGAACGGGGTGCGGCAGAAGACGGCTATCTTCATCTGATTTTATCCGGCAGGTTGAAAATCGAAAGCGAAATCTGGTCCGTTCTTGCCAATTCATCGTTCAATTGCGCGAGGACTTTCTTTTTTATCTCCAAATACTTTCCCTTGGGCAGCTCGACGTTCCCTATGGCATTGCGCAGGTTCTTGGCATTGAAGCAGAACATCGAGTCGTGCACGTTCTCGACATTGTGGCAGTAGTAACAGCCGGTGCAGCTCCTGGCTTCCGAAACCTCAAAACAGCGCTGTATTTTGTTCGAGTCAAAGGTGTTTATGCAAAATGCCGAAAAGCGCGTGCGGTTAAAGCCGAACAGGTGCTCAGATTCCCGGGGCCACCACCCATACGCGCAGCGCTTGGAAAAGAGGTTGATTATGCTGCGGTAGCAGTCCGTGCAGTTGAACTCGATTGGGCAGTCTATATTGTTTGCGTTATTGCCTGACTTCCACTCGCATGTGAAATATGCAATGCGCGAGAGCAGGTCTGGTGTGTTTGAGAGGGACAGGCTATCCGCCTCATTTTCAGCCAAAGTAAGGCGCTCGCCAATGAACTCCGCTTCTTCCAAATCCAGAAGCCTGCTTTGCGGAAAGCGCAAGAAATCCGAATAGTCCGGCCTGAGAAGCGCCTTTCCGCTTGCGCACGACTTGCCATCCTTAAAGCCCCGGGTGTTCCTCTTTAGCCATGCAGAGTACCTGTCAATGCCCTTGTATGGAACCCCGAATATCAGCCTGGCTGTTTCGGTAAAGGCGGTTTCTATAACTGTCTTATCGATTTTCGGAGGCGGCTTTTGCGGCATTCCTGCGAAAACCGCCTTCATGGGGGCATAATCCGGCTTTGACGAGCCGAAAAGGTCGAATACGTGGGGAAGCCTCTTGTTCCGCATCAATTGCTCCCGCATCTCAGCAGTGAGCTTTTGCCGAAGCTCAGCGTATTTCTCCTTTGAAAGCTGCAGATTGCCGATCATGTTCCGCTTTGCCCTTAAATTAAAGGAAAACATGCAGTCATGGCACGAGGCAAGGCCGTGCGAAAAGTAGATTCCCGAAGAAAGCTCGCACTTGGATGTTTCGAAGCAGCGCTCTGACATTATGGTGTTGCAGCGGATGAGAAAATCGCTGCTTACGCAGTGGCCGCCAAACACGCATTCGCCTATCACGTGGGTAGAGTAAGCCACGCACTTGGAGGTCCATACCGATTCGGAGTTGTAAACGAAATGGGAATCCATAATTGTCGTACTGTCTTCTATTTTCGTCGAGTTCCCCAGGTGTATATTTCCGGTGTAAACTATTTGCTCCGAAATTGCCTGCAGGATGGAATCAATGTCCTTGATTTTGTTCACGTCTAGGGCGCGGGCTTGGGAAGAAAAGGACACCTCGTCAAGCGAAACCCACCGTGCTTTTTCAGAGTAGCGCCCGTCATAGGAAACAACTGCCTTGCCAGACTTTACCGATGGGGCGAGGTGCCGGGGCCCGTTGTGCTCGTAAAGCCACTCCTTGAAATCGTCAAGCTCGCCCACCTCGCCGCCCAGGAGAACCCGGCAGGTGGATTTCCACTTCCTGTTCAGTTCCTGATAGACTTCCGACCTTTTTGCCATGGCATTTTTTTGTCCGATAGGGATTAAAAACTAGACAACGTTTCACAACGCATGGGCTGCAGACCATCCTATCAGGGGACAAGGCTTGTCATGGACTGCCCGACCTGCGGGCTGGGGCTCACCACGCCGCAGTGCATCAACTCGCACCTCAGGGTCACCTCACAGCTCCCCAGACCCTGGAAGAGCATGAGGTACGAGGAAGAAGTGGTGGTCGAGCTAGAAGAGGAAAAGTCCTCGGTCATTGCCGAGTATGACGCGCTGATCCGCCAGGTCGAGGCGATAATGCTCAACCCCAAGACTTACGGGAGGCCGGAAGACGACAAGTACCTGTCCAGGAAAAAGCTCCTCAAGGACTTCTACGAGTACATGTTCATGAACCCGCTTGTCGCTGTGCAGGTGCTCAAGGACTACAACGAGCCTTATCCCGAGAAAGCAATCTTTGTCGAAGGCTACCGCGGCTTCCAGGCCTGGATAAACGGGATACTCAACGCGTACACAAAGTCCTCGCTCTATCTCCTTTGCCAGAAAACAGGCGACCTGCGCGCAGCCTTCCTTGCGCTTCTTGGCCTCAAGTCGCTCCTTTTCATGCAGAACTTCATGCTCGGCCTCCCGAAGGAGGCGCTGAAGGTCCCTGATAGCGAGGGAGGAAGCTACCAGATTGACCGCGGGCTCAAAGTCCAGATATACGACATTCCAGGTGGCGAGGCGCACCTCTACACAATTGAAAACGCCATAATCGAGTCCATGCCAGGCGAGCTCCAGGAGATGATGAAAAACGCAATCCAGGAGGGCTTGCGGGAAATCAAGCAGGTTGTCGACTTTTCCACCATTTTCGACGACCGCAGCCGCGAGTTTTCGCAGCAGTTCATTGACAAGGCTTCGCTTGAGCGCATTCCGATAACGCAGGAACAGGCGGTTGCAATGGGCAGGGAGGCAGCATCCTGGGTGGTGGGCCTGGGCGCGCCCGTGGAAAACATCGCCCTTGACCACGAAAACATCACGGACATTTACATTGATTCGGAAAACTCGCCCATTTACCTTGAACACGCGAAATTCGGGCTCTGCCACACCCTCTGGCGCTACAACCACGAGATGCTGGAAAACGCCTTCAAGAACATAGTTGCGGCCTCGCCCGGGAGCCGCAAGTTCGACAAGAATTCGCCTGTGGCAGACATAGTGCTCACCAGGCTTGCGATGAGGTGCCACCTGCAGCGGCCTCCGGCAACATTCGGCGAGCTTCAGGCGGCCCTTCGCATTATGCGCGACCAGCCATTCACCTATCCGATGTACCTGCAGCTTGGCACAGCAAGCGCTTTCTTCGCAGGCTACGATGATGTCATGGTGGGAATCGGCTGTTCGGAAGCCGTGCTCGGCCTCAAGGGCGTGGGCAAGACTGCCTTCACCTCGACGAAAATCGCCGCAATCGGCACTAAAAGAAGGATATTGCCAATACAGGACATCGAGGAAATCCCGACCAAGGCATACCGCAAGCGCGGCTTCCACGTTGGCGCAGTGCAGGTCCAGTCCTCGGACAAGGAGGAAATCGGCGGCGGCGACTCGTTGGACCTTATTTCAATGACCAACGCCGCGCTCCGCATGGGCGACGCCTGCGTCATAATCAACGAAATCCGCTCACGCGTGGCAGTGCAGGGCGTGATCAACCTGCTGAACTCGCAGCCAGGCATTTTCCTGCTTTACAATCTGCACGCGCGCTCGATAAAGGACATACAGGACAGGCTGGAGCTGGTGTTCGGGCTTCCCTCAGCCTCGATGTTCTCCACCGACCGCTACACCTTCCTTCGCAAGGTGCGCTTTGGCCGCAAGACCAGGATCTACCGCGTGCTGGGGCAGCAGTACGAAACCGACATCAAGGAGCGCAAGTTTGTCGAAATATTCAGGCTGGAGCGCGGCGAGACCATGGAAACATCCAGGCTCAAGTGCCTGTTTTTGAACATGCCCGAAGCAGAGGCGCAGCTGATAAACAACATCGACCTTGCCAAGATTTCAAAATCCCTCAAGCCGGAATTCATACCCCCTGCCCTAGAGCGCAGGGCTGACGAAACTGGAATTTCACCGGAACAATACATAATGGAGGCATTCTTCAAAGGCAAAGTCTATTCGCAGATAGCCTTTGTTGCACAGGAGCGCAACCACCCCAATTTCCTTGAGCTCGACTTCGTTCTCCGGTGCACCACGGGCGCGAACAATTTGCTCAAGGAGCTTGCCGATGAGGGCGGCGAAGTTAACTGGGCGAATGTTGACAGAGAGTGGGCCAAGGAGTTCCAGGAGCTGGTGAGTGCAGAGCTTTTCACAAGCGCAGAGGACGCTGAAAAGGCAGGGCTNNAAACCCTTTTTGCGAATTCACGGAGGAATTCGTCCAGCTTTTCGTTGGGTATGGTCGCCCCTGCCGCGATGTTGTGCCCTCCCCCGACTCCGCCAAGCCCTGCGCAGACTTCAGAAAGGATTTTCCCAAGGTTCAGCCCCTCTGCCACCAATTTTTTTGTACCCCTTGTAGAAAGCTTGATGTTCCGAGCGGAACTCGCCCGGCCCGTTCCACTTCTGGAAAAATCAGGCGATGATTTTTCCATGCCGGATTCCTCAAGCGACAGCGCCAGCACCGGTTTGTTCCTCGCGCCCGGGAAAAGCATCCCTGCCACAACGCCAATAATCGAATCCGCAATGACCCCCCTGCCGTCAATCAGGATGAACTTGCCCAAATCCTGCGAGTTTTTCACTGCAAACTCAATTCCAGCCCTGAGGTTCTTTCTATGTTCTGCAAGAAGTGCGCGGGCCGATTCATAGGCGCCAAGGCGCGAAAGGCATACATCCACCCCGAGTTCTGCCCTGTCATTCCTGCCGCAGGCATTCAAGAGTGTGGAAAACTCAGATGCATCGCGAAGCTCGGTGCCCTCTTGTCGATTAAGGAGAGTAAAGACCTCGCCAGTGAGCTTGCCAGCAGCCTCATGTGAAATCTTCAAAGACAGCAGATCAGCGAGTGCAGAAACCAGCTTCTTCTTTTCGTCCAGAGGCAAGTCCCCATAGGTGCTCCACTTCTCCCCTTTCTTAAGCTCGATTCCAAGCTCGGACAGGAATTTGCAGCACTCGTCCTCATGCCCGGTAAGGCCTGGCAAATAAGGCCCGTCAGCATAAAGCAAAAGCTGCGTCAAGGGCCGGCTGTTCCTTCCGAAAAGCAACAAGTCAACGGCCACTTCGACTTCCTTCTGCCCCACGGCAATGTCCAGCATTTTCTTATTCAGGCTGCGGAGGGGGTACTGTATGTCCCCAACCGCGCCCACCACGCCCAAGTCGGCCGACTCCCTGAAAACAAAAAATGCGCATCCGGCAGCTGAAAGCTCGCTCCCCCCGTCAAAGCCGAACAGATGAGGATTTGCCTGCAAATGCCCCTTTGCCAAGGGCTGGTGGTGGTCGATTATCAGGACGTTGTTCTTCATCTCATCCACAAACGCAGAGCCGCTTCCCAAATCCACAAAAATTACGGATTTTTCGCCCTTTATGGACTTAATGAACTCCTGGTCAAGCTTCCGGACGTTTTTTATCCGGTATTCCTTGCCATTTTTCTCAAACCACGAAGCCACGATCGAGCCGGAGGTTATTCCGTCGCAGTCATAGTGGTGGACAACCAGCGGCGTTTCCATTGCCAGGGCCGATTCCTTGGCCTCTTCACACCTCTGCAGGAAAGCTTTTGCGTCCCCCATAAATACACACCCTCTTTTGGCAAAATACATGTATAAAAGGCAGCCTGCGCCAAACACAACCATGGACGTTGAGATGGCCCCCGATGTTGAGAAAATGGTGTCCGACATCGTGGACACGCTTTCGTACGGGCACATAAACGAGTTTCGGATAATCTGCATGCGCTCGCGGAACGCCACTGCAAGCGCCTACGCCCGCATATGGAACCTGCCTGACATCTGGCAAAAGGCGCTTGGCGTGGGCACATTTTACATCATCGAAGTTCTTACGCAGCACTATGATCCCCTGCAGCAGGAAAAAAAGGAAAAGGTGCTGATACACGAGCTATTGCACATACCGAAAACCTTTTCCGGCGCGCTCCGCCCACACGGTGGCAAGGTGAAGATAAACGAGCAGATGGTGGGCAAGCTGCACAAGCTATATAAGGAGCGCAAGAAGCAGATTCAGGCTGCGTCCTCCAATCGCCTTGAAAGGGCAGAGGAGATGTTCTGAAAAAAGGTGCCACGATGAAAAACACCATAATCGGGCTTGGCAGGAGTGAATTCGGGCTGGTGCTGATATGAAAATCGGGATAATCGGGTTCGGGAGCATCGGAAGCTTTCTTGCAAGGAATCTCAAAAGCGATGTTCTTTGGGTAATGGACAATTCGCCAGAGGCAAAAAAACGGTTCCTTTCCTCTAACTTGAAGTGCAAATTCTTCAGTTCTCTTCCCAAAAAAGCAGGCGGGGCTGCTCTCGTTGTGGAAGCCGCTTCGCAGCAGGCGGTTCCGCTGCTTTCCAAGTGCCTCCCCCGCTGCAGCGTCATGGTGATGTCCGTTGGCGCGCTTGCGGACGACAAGCTGCGCATTTCTCTTCTGTCAATGGCGAAAAAGCACAAGCGATCAATATACATACCTTCTGGAGCAATAGGCGGAACAGACGCAATTTCAGCGCTCAACGGAAATCTGGAAACAGTGCTTCTCGAGACCACCAAGCCCCCTGCCTCGCTTGGGAGAAAAGACCAGAGGAGGGCGGCAGTATTCGAAGGAAGCGCAAGGGAGGCATGCGGGCTTTTTCCGCAAAACGTCAATGTCTCGGCAACACTTTCCCTTGCAGGCATAGGCTTTGACAGGACAATAGTGCGCATAGTGAGCGACCCGGACACAAGGGCGAACACGCACAAGATATTCGCGCGCTCCAAATCATGCACAATGGTCCTGGAGTTCGAGAACCTGCCTTCCGAGGAAAACCCGAAAACATCCGCGCTGGCGCTATCTTCAGCCCTTCGCAGGATAGAAAAGATGGATGAAACGCTTCAGATCGGTTGACAACGGAGTTGATCCAATGATAATCGGCGCAATGAACAGCCCGAAAAACAGCCTGGTTGAGGAAATTCAGCTTTTTGGGGAAATGGGCTTTGACTTCGTCGAGGTCACGATCGAGCACCCTTCAGCCACCCCTGAGAAAATAATGGCAAATAAAAAAACAATCATGGATGCTTTCCACTCCTATAACTTCGGTGTTCTCACACATTACCCTTGGTATTTTTCAGTGGCGCATCCCTACTCCAGAATACAGGACGCAATAGTCCAGGAGTTTGCCAAGGCATTTGACGCAGCATCAGAGCTCGGGGCAAAAAAAGCCACCATCCACACCGAGTTTTTGCCTTCCGGGATCCAGGACAGGCCGATCCATGTTGCAAAAACAATTGAAACAGTGAAAAGACTTTCCAAGGAGGCGTCCGAGCGAGGGCTGCAGCTTCTGATCGAGAACTTCAACCAGGGTTCGTTTTCGATAAAGGAGTTCAAAACGCTCTTTTCCGAGCTTGACATAGGCATGACCCTGGACATCGGGCACGCCTCCACTTCCGAGGGAGAGGGCATGAACAACTACCTCGCGCAGTTCAAGAAAAGGATTTCGCACGTGCACCTGCATGACAACGACCGGCGTTCTGACCAGCACCTTCCTCTTGGCGCTGGCAAAATCGACATGCCCAAGGCGGTTTCCGAGCTCAAGTCCTTTTACGACGGCACAATCACGCTTGAAATACACTCTTCAGATCGGGAATACCTGAAAATCGGCAAGGACAAGCTGGAAATCCTCTGGTACGGCCGCGAGCACCATGAAAGGAACAAGAACTACCAACAGCCGAAAAAATAGGGAGCTGCTTTTTCCGGAAGCTTTGCGATGAAGCGCGAATACCGGCAGCCGAAAAAATAGCTAATTTTTCCTTTTGAATATTTCCTGCGCCTCGGTTGCGTCCACCCTCAGCCTGTATGCTGCCATCAAGCCCTTCAAATCAAGCTTCTCATCAGAAATCAGCTTTTCAAGCGCCTTTCCAGTGATTTTTTCCAGGTTGAGTTCCCTAGCTGCGTCTTCCGGCCCAAGCGCTGGGTTCCTGCACATTGCCCGAAGTATCATAGCCATTGCGGACTTTGCAAAAATGTTTTTCCTGGCTGCTGCAAATGCCGAAAGCAGCCTCGGCTCGTCAAGCGCCTTGACATTCTCCTCCTCGCGCTTCAGGCTCTGCAATGTGTTGGTGAGCGTTGATGCAACCAGCTTTGCATCGGTTCCTTCTTTCGTCGCTTGCGCAAACAGGGAAAGCTCGGGCGTCTGCGCAATGAGCTTGAATGAAGGGTTGTGCGAAAGCAATCCTTTTGCAGAGGCAAGCTGCGATGCAAGCTCATCATTCACGTTTGAGAGAAGCTCCTCCTGCTTTTCCTCCATTTTCCTGGTTGCAGCCGCAGCCTTTGCAGCTTCCGCAAGCATTTCCTTTGTGATTTCAATGGGCGGCAGGTCTGTTTCAGGATAAAGCCTTGCCTTGCCAGGAAGCGGGCGAAGATACGAAGAGGTGCCGTCAGGATTGGCCTTGCGGGTCTCCTCAGGCACTCCGAAATAATTCGCCCTGCAGGTGACTTCTGAAAGCGCGGACTGGCATTTCCTGTGCTCGCCTGCCACCATTGCGAATGCGTCGGAAGCGCCCACTCCAAGCGCCACCTTTGCCTCTGCAATTTCATCATCCGAAAAGCCGTATTTTGCAAGATCCTCGTCAGAATGTATCAGCCCGGAAATGCCTGCAGCCCTAGCATAATCCGAAAGCTCGGTTCCGAATCTCCTGTTTGGCGCAATCTCCTTTCCAAGGAGCGCAGAATGTCCGTCCAGTTTCATTCCCAGGACTTTCCCTCCGTTTTTGATGGATTTGGAAACCAGCTGGGATTTGGTACCGGAAAAAACATCAGTAAGGTCCACAAAAACCAAAGCGATTTCCTTGTTGCCCAGCCTCCTTTTCGCCTCTCCTGAAATTTCCAGCACTCTCTTCTGCCGCTCAACTTCAATGCCAATTGTTTTTTCCACCATGTCAAGTGCCTGGACGCCCTTTATCTCCACGCGCGCGCCCTCTGGAATGGAAACGTTCAAATCCTGCCTGATGGTCCCGATTCCGCGCTGCACCAGGCCGGTTTTCCTAAGCAGCGTGCCTATTGCCAGCGCTGCCTGCTCAGCCTCTTTTCCGGATTTCAAGTCAGGAGCTGTTGCGATCTCCACAAGCGGGATGCCCAGCCTTCCCAGATCGTAAGCTGCGCGGCTCTCCCTGCCCTCAATTATCCCCGCACTTTCCTCCTCTATGCAGATGGACTGTATTTCCAGCTTGCCAGAAGGCGTTTCCACTGCCCCTCCCAGGCCTGCAACCGCAGTTCTCTGGAAGCCGCTGGTATTGCTGCCGTCAATCACGTGCTTGCGCATCACATGCAGCCTGTCAACCGGCTTTGAGTGAAGAAGCGTGCAAAACACCAGGACAGCGTGCAGTGCCTCCCGGTTCATCATATGAGGCGGCTCCTCGTCTGCCTCAACCAGGCAGGAGCATTCCCGCGGCGCTGAGTACTGGAACTCCCTGCTTCGGATCGCCTCCAGCCGCGAGGCTGCGTCGATTTCTCCGAGTTCTGAGAGCACTGCGTGCTGCTTCCTTGAGAACTGCGCGCCCTGCTGCCCTTCCGATTCCCTTGGCAGGCAGCCGCAAAAGAGCTTCTTTCCAAAAATCCGCTGGTGAATTTCAATCCCGCACTTCATGGTAAAACACTTCCGAAAATTCAGTAGCCTGCCATCTCGCTTCGCTCGGTTATTTCGCCAACCAGGCTCCTTTCCACAAGCTCCTTTACCTTCGCCATCTTCTTTTCCCGCGCCAGCACCCACATAAGTTTAACATAGGCCGTTTCGGGGGTCATGTCGCAGAGATTGCCAATTATGCCAGCCTCAAGAAGCGCACGCTGGTTGGTGTAGACATTCATATCCACCCTGCCATAAATTGTCTGGGAAGGCATCACCACCGGTATTCCGCTATCGATGAGCGACCTGACTGAAGAAAGAAGGGGTATTGAATCAGGATTGCCTGCAAGGTTGACCGGCAGGTGCCCGAGCCCAAAGCCGACCAGCACCACCCCGTCATACTTTGAAAGGGACGAGATCTCCTTAGGATCCATGCCAGGGTACGCATACCTGAGCGCAACATTTGTGTTCAGCTTGGCATCCACCCTGAATTTTCCGCCCGGCTTCCTTGAAGGGCACCGCTCGGAAAGTTTCTCGATCTTTTCAGAAGCCGCAAACACCCTGGCAGCAGGAAAAGTGTTTATCGAGCGGAACGCGTCCCTGCGCGAGGTGTGCATCTTCCTCACCTTTGTCCCGAAATGGAGAAGGCAGGAGTCGTCGGACATGTTTTCATGCATGCAGACGAAGACCCCGGAAATATCGGCATTTGCCGCAACCATCGCAGAATGAATGTTCACCTCTGCATCAGACGAGCCCCGATCCGAGCTTCGCTGGCTTCCCGTAAGCACCACCGGGCAGGGCAAGTCCTGCAGCATGAATGAAAGCGCGGATGAAGTATAGTGCATTAGGTCGGTCCCGTGCGTGAGCACCACGCCGTTCGCGCCATCCTTTAATTCATCCGAAACAGCCTCTGCGATTTTTTGCCAGTGCGCTGGCGCCATGTCCTCCGAAGCGATTGAAAAGAGGGTCTGGGGCTTTATCCGGAACTTGGCAAGCGCAGGCAGGCTCTCGATAAGCTCTTTGGGGCTGGTGGTGGGGTAAACTGCGCCTGTCCTGTAGTCTATCTTGTTCACTATCGTCCCGCCGCAGCCGACAAGGGAAATATACGGCTTGGCAACCTTGATTTTCTCATTGTCCGCCTTCCTGTTTCCAAGAAGCGATGCAGAGCCTTTTTCCACAAGTTCGACCGATGCAATTCTGGCCTTTCTTATCCCTATGTTATAGCCAGTTGCCAGTTTCAGCGTGACAAAGCCTTCATCCTTCTCTGAAGAAGGCAACAGGACCCCCAGGTGTTCCTCGCTTTCGCACCTGACTATCACTTCGTCGCCTGGCTGTGCAGGCGATGCGGCTTTCCTTGCCTTTGGCATATTCCCGCATTTTGCAATCGAGCATTTAAAGGGTTTTCCAACACCACTATTCAACATGGGAATAGAAGAGAAGCTGAAAGAGCTCGAGGACGAGATGGCTCGCACTCAGAAGAACAAGGCAACCGAGTACCACATCGGCATACTCAAGGCTAAGATTGCAGCCCTCAGGCGCGAAATAATCGCCCCAAAAAGATCCGGAGTGCGCACAGGCGGCTTTGACGTAAAGAAGAGCGGAGATGCCACAGTCGTGTTCATCGGCCTTCCCTCAGTCGGAAAATCCACCCTGCTCAATGCACTGACAGGATCCAAATCCAAGGTCGCCTCCTACGCTTTCACCACGCTCACCTGCATACCAGGGGTGATGGAGTACAAGGGCGCAAAGATACAGCTTCTCGACCTTCCAGGAATCATAGTCGGGGCAAAGGAGGGCAAGGGCAGGGGCAAGGAGGTGCTCGCCGTTGCAAGGAACGCCGACCTGGTCCTTATACTGCTGGACGTCTTCCAGCCCGGCATACTCCCAAAAATCAAGGAGGAGTTGGGAGGCATTGGCATGCGCCTGGACGAGCCCCCTCCTCAGATATACCTTACCAAAAAGCTTCGCGGAGGGGTGGAGATAAATTCAACAGTCAAGCTCACCCATCTCGACGAAAGGATGATACTGGGCGTTCTCAATGAATACGGGATACACAATGCGTCAATAGTGCTCCGCGAGGATGCGACTGTGGAGCAGCTCATAGACGTGCTTGCTGCAAACCGCCGCTACAGCCGCCTGCTTGTCGTCTTAAACAAGGTGGACATGGTGAGCGACCAGTACTTGAAGCAGATACAGTTTGACTTCGTGCCCGTGTCAGCGGAAAAGGGCAAGAACATAGAGGAATTGCGCGAGGCAATTTATCAGAAACTCGCTCTCATCCGCGTGTACACCAAGCCCAGGACGGAATCAGCGGACCTGAAGGAGCCCATGATGATGCGCTCAGGCTCGACCATTGAGGATGCCTGCAGCCGCCTGCACCGCGACCTTGCCCGCGACTTCAAGTATGCTCTTGTCTGGGGCAAGTCTGCCAAATTCCCAGGGCAAAAGGTGGGGCTGCAGCACATTCTTGTCGACGGAGACATATTCACCATAGTAAAGAAGCAGGGCTGAGGACAATAGATTAAATACAGGCGGGGTCCCTAATTTTTCTTTCCTTTCTTCTGCATCTTCTTCACCCAGCCAGGCAGCTTGGAGGGGGTTTTTGAAAAATCTACGAAGCTGACCTCGGTTCCTCGCTGTTCTGCGTGAACAAGCGGGGTGCCGTCATCCTTGGAAAGTGTGTATGAAGTTGAATCAGGCTTTATTGCAAGCGTCATCTTCTGCTTTTTTCCAACAATGTCAAACTCAAAGCTGAAGTTCTGTCCGTCCTTAGAAACACGGACCTCCTTTATCTTGTCCCACGGAATATCGGTTGAGAGCGGAAATCTTGTTGGTGCGTTCATAAAAATACCTATCGTTTGTATCCATTACTTTGGTTATATTTCATTCCGGGCCCATCAAAATCCTCTGCGGCTTTCTTGATTGCGTTTATTAGAGCTTGCAGCTCTCCTTTTCTTTGCACTTCTTTGGAAGGAGCAAATCCAGACTCTTGAAATATGAACATACAGCCACCTCATGCGAGCTTTTGGTAGTCTATCTCCCCTTTCCTGTACACCAGCATCTCAAGTATGACGTCTTCCTTCCCTTTTTTTATGGATCTGGCAAGCGTCTCTGACTTATTATCGACTAACAAAGTTATCTCGTAGACTTTTCCATATAGTGTTTTTACTTTTAAAGAATAGGCGTCAACACCTTCTCCACTTGCCAAACTCACTTCCTGAATGTTTTCAACACTCAGGTTTTTTATTATGGGAACAAATTTGCTTTCCTTTTTTTCTTTTAGGAATTGTTTTATCTGCTTTTGGCTTATGAAGCCGTTCAACACGATTTTCGCTTCCAGCACAGTTTTCTCACTTAGATTTCGTACGTCAATTATTGGCTTTTCCCTTTCCCAGACTGACTCTTCCCTTGCTTTGTATGTCTCTGCCATGCCATTTATTCTGCCAAATCCAGCTTATATTCCTTTTCATCATTCCTCATCCATGAAGGCATCGCAGCTGGTGACCCATCTTAGGCACAAGGGCAACCCAAGGAACCTCGAGGGCATGGCCAAGTTCGGCATCAACACCAAGAAGGCTGTCGGCGTCCAGATTCCGCACCTTCGGCAGCTTGCGAAAAACATAGGCACGCACCACAACCTTGCTTCCGACCTCTGGAACACCCAGATGCACGAAGCCAGGCTCCTGGCAGGCTTCATTGACGACCCGCTCAAGGTGACTGAGCGGCAGATGGAGGACTGGGTAGAGGATTTCGACTCCTGGGACATCTGCGACCAGGTGTGCAGCAACCTTTTTGACAAGACGGACATGGCGCACAGGAAGGCAGTCGAATGGTCGCACAGGAAGGAGGAATACGTCAAGCGCGCAGGCTACGTGCTCATGGCGTGCCTTGCGGTGCATGACAAAAGGGCGAACGCAGCCGCCTTTGAAAAATTCTTCCCGCACATAATCCGCGGCGCAACCGACGAACGCAATTACGTGAAAAAGGCTGTGAACTGGGCATTGAGGCAGATTGGGAAGCGGAGCATGAGGCTGAACAAGGAGGCAATCGAAATAGCAAAAAAAATAGGGGCGATGAACTCTTCTTCTGCAAAATGGATCGCTGCTGATGCACTTCGCGAGCTTGAATCCGAAAAGGTGCAGAATAGGATAAAGCAGTAGGGAAAGCAGCAGCTACAGCTTCACGACCTTCTTCCCGTTGATTTCGTAAACATTCCCCTTTTCGTCGATTTTCATGCTGGCAATTATTTCAAAGGGCTTCCCGACGGACTCAATCCATTTTCCAGATACGCTGAGGTTTGAATAACCTTTCTCTTCCTTTACTGCACTGATGCTGACCACGTTTGGAAAAAGAAGCTTGCCCACCTGAGCTAACACAGTTGGAAATTTTCGTGTGTAAGATTTTTTTCCAGCAGCGTCGCTGTTGATGAAGTCATAGGCTTCTTCGACCCGATATTCGTATTTGCCCCCACCCAGCGTTCGCCTTGCCAGCATCGTATAGCCAATCGTGTCCCAAACGTCGCTGTTTGCCATTCTGCCATCAATGTACCCCTGCCTCTCCCATCCGTCTTTCCCAAGGGACCATTTTCGTTCGATTTCAACTTGCTTTTTTTGCTCCTTTGAGAAATAGCTTAGCTTTCCCTTTGTCCCTGCCAGCAGCTGCTTCCATTCCATTTCGGAAAAATCAATCTTCAGGGGCATGCCAGAAGAATTCAAGTAATGCGCCAGGCATTTTACTGCATTGGCATACCCGCCAGTCATATCTTTCAGCTTGTCATTCGGCATTCTGTTAATCCAATTTTCCCCATAAAGCATGATAGCTTGAATTGCCTTCTTTGCCGACTTTTCCACAAGCTTTATCGTCACAACTCCGATTGGGGGCGCCATCATCTGGAAAAGCAATGCCATAAGCTAATCTTGGGCATAAAAAAGATAAAAACAGCCATGTTCAGATTGCGCCCAGCTGCTTTCCCGCGATCGCTGCCGCGACCAGCAGGGAAACGATGTTGAGCACCTTTATCATCGGGTTGAGCGCAGGGCCCGAAGTGTCCTTGAAAGGGTCGCCCACTGTGTCGCCGACAACCGCGGCCTTGTGCGCGTCGCTTCCCTTTCCGCCAAAGTGCCCGGACTCTATGTATTTCTTGGCATTGTCCCAGGCTCCTCCTGCGTTTGCCTGGAAGACTGCCATGAGCTGCGAGGCCATAATGGCTCCTGCCAAAAAGCCCCCCAGCGATTCCAAGCCGAGCAGGTAGCCTATCAGAATGGGCACGAGTATCACTATCGCGCCCGGTATGGCAAGCGAATTGATCGCAGCCTTGGTGGATATGTCTACGCAAGCGGCATAGTCCGGCCGCTTGGTGCCCTTCATTATCCTCGGGTCCTTGAACTGCCTGCGCACCTCCTCCACAACAAGATTAGCCGCCCTTCCGACAGCCTTCATGGTTAGCGAGGAGAAGATGAATGGAACCGCCCCGCCTATCAAAAGCCCGATGAACACGAGCGGCGCAGCCACGTTTATGGACTCCAGGCCGCTTGACTCGAAATACGTGGAGAACAGTGCGACAGCCGCAACAGCTGCCGAGCTGATGGCAAATCCCTTGGTCACTGCCTTGGTGGTGTTGCCAACAGCATCCAGCTTGTCCATCCTCTTCCTTCCAGCCGAGGCAAGGCCGGACATCTCGCCAATCCCGTTCGCATTGTCAGAGATCGGGCCAAAGGTGTCCATTGCCATTATCATCGCGGTAGTGGAAAGCATCCCCAATCCCACAAGAGCAATGCCGAAGTAGCCAAGCCCAAAGCCGAAGTAGCCGACCAGGATTGCAGCCGCAACTATCAGCACTCCGGCAACAGCAGACTCCATGCCCACCGCAAGCCCGGCAATCAGGTTGGTGCCTGCTCCGGACTTAGCCGCAGCCGCAATTTCGCGGACAGGCTTTTGCTTGGTGGAAGTGTAATAGTCGGTGATCTGCATTATTATCTGCGTAACCACCAGCCCGGCAACAAGCGCCCCGAAAGCGCCCCAACTGTCCAGCACAAAGATGGAAATTGCTGCGAAAAATAACGCAGCCACAATCGTAGAAGTTGTAAAGCCCCTTCTCATCGCGTCAAACGGGTACTCGCTTTCCCGCTTGACCTTCACGCCAGCGCTTGCCCAAAGGCCGATCAGCATGGCGCCTCCTGCAACCAGAAGCGGAAAGAGCGCGCCAGTAAGCCCGTACATCGCAGCGCCAAGCAGCATGGTCGCAATAATCGTCACAGTGTAAGACTCGAAAACGTCCGCGCCCATTCCTGCGCAGTCGCCCACGTTGTCGCCCACATTGTCTGCTATGGTTGCCGGATTGCGGGGGTCGTCCTCGGGAATTCCCTTTTCCACCTTGCCCACCAGGTCAGCGCCCACGTCCGCGGCCTTGGTGAATATGCCTCCGCCCACCCTCATGAAAAGCGCAAGAACGTTGGCGCCGAATGCAAAGCCAATGAGCGCGCGCCCTGCCTCGCCAAGCGCAGCATTTTCTTCGCCAAACAGCATGTATGCCCCTGCGAACACAGCGGCAACGCCAAGCAGGCCCAGCCCTGACACAAGTGCGCCGTTCACAGCGCCTGCCTGAAATGGCACAGCAAGCGCCTCCTGCATGCTCGAAAGTGATGCTTTGGCTGCCCGCGCATTGGAACGAACAGCAATGTACATGCCAAAATAGCCTGCAAGCCCTGAGCAGGCTGCGCCCACCAGGAATGCAATTGCAACTGACTCGCCAAGCACAAAGTAGATTGGCATGAGCAGAATTATTGCAAAAATGCCGACTGTCATGAACTGCCGCTTGAGGTAGGCGTCCGAGCCTTCGCGGATGGCAAGCGAAATTTCCTTCATCTTTTCGCTGCCCTCGTCCCGCCTGAAAATGGACATGGCAAGCCTTGCCCCGTAGGCAATCCCGATTATCGCAAGGATTATCGGCACGTACAGGGCCACTGTTGGCACGTCAACTGCTACCAAACCATCACCTCAAACCCGGGCGTTTCTTTCAGACAAAATCCAGCTTGGACTTGCCTTTCATGGCGATTACCGGCACTCCCAGTGCCAGCAGGCGCTTGCGAAGCGGAACGTCGTTCGTCGCCACGCACACCGCATTTTCTTTGGCAAATTTAAAAATCCATCCGTCGACCTCGCCCCGCGAGGGCGCAATTTCGACTGTGAATTTTTCCCTGAGCCTGCCCATATTCTGCAGCACGAACCTTGCCCCGGACGCCTTTTTTCCAGCCCTTCCGGCAAGGGTTTTCAGCTCGTCCATTGCGCCCGAGGCTATGACAAGCGTGATCGGCTCGTGCACTATCCGCCGAAGCTCGGATGGCAGGTCCACCCTGTATTCATACTGCGTGATCAGGAAATTGGTGTCTGCCAGGATTTTTTTCATGCTGGCTTTTCTGCTCGTTTCCCATTTAAAGCAATAAGTCGAACTCTCACCCATGCCAAATGTCATCGTGGTTCGTCTGGGCCACAGGCAGGGGCGGGACCAGCGCATAACGACGCACGTTTTCCTTGCCGGGCGTGCGCTTGGGGCGTCGTCAGGAGTTCTTTGCGGGGACAGGGACGAATCGGTCATCAGGGGAATCACACGCGTCAGCGAGCTTTGGGGCGGCTCTTTTGCCGTGAAATACGAGGAAAACTGGAAAAGGTACGTCCTTGCGAAAAAAAAGCAAGGGGCAGTTGTTGTGCACCTCACAATGTACGGCGAAAAATTCGAGCAAAAAATTCATGGGCTTTCCGGAAAAGACTTGGTTGTTCTCGTGGGCGCAGGCAAAGTGCCCCGGGAAGCATACGATCTCTCCGACTTCAACCTGTCGGTTTCAAGCCAGCCGCACTCAGAAATCTCAGCCCTGGCGCTGTTTCTCGACAGGGTTTTCGCTGGAAAGGAGCTAAATGTTGATTTTAATGGGAAAATGAAGATTGTGCCCAACAAGTGCGGAAAAGAAGTGGTTCGTGGGACAAATGACTGAAGGAATATATAAACCGTCGCCCGAACTTTTACTGTGATTTTGAATGCCTAGCAAAAAAACTTCCAAATCAAGGCGGAAGTCGGCCGCAAGGAAGCCCCTGAGGCCGAAAAGGCATTTTGCAAAGAAATCCGCAGGCAAGATACAGCGCTTTCATCCTTCTTCCAAAAAGTCGCGCCCGGACATACACGTGAAAAAATCCTCCTACTCCAAGGCTGCCCGCCAGGCGGTGCTCTCCTCTGCCTCGGCCCGCCAGCAGCTCATAGAAATGGGCGGCGAAAACACCATTGACATCATCCGCGAGTTTGACAAGGACATGTCCGATGAGGAGCTTGCGAGAAAGACGGGCATCAAGGCATCTGACGTGCGGGTAGTACTCAACAGACTGCATTCCTGCGGGCTTTTTACCTACACACGCGTGCGCGACCGGGACTCGGGCTGGTATTCCTATATCTGGAAAATGAGCGAGGGCAAGCTCCGCGATTTCGTTTCAGTGAACGAGACTGAGCCCATCCAGGAAAAGGAGGAGTTTTCCGAGCCCGAAGACTACTTGAAGAAGAACATCGTCCTGCCGCAAGCCCCCATCTTCGAGAAAAGAAGGAGATAGAAACTGTTCCAGCCCCAATCCGCTGCTGCTGCGAAATGAATAATAAGCGTGGCTTGGAGATTTTCACATGAGGTGTTTCGGGAGGCACCTTTCAACACTGCTCCTTTTCTGTTCGATAGCTTTCTCTGCAACTTTCGATGAGTGTTTCCCCAGAAACGAGCTTTACAGCTTCTGGAATTCCCCCCTGTACGTTTCCCAAAACACCCACATACTGAATTTGGGCATAGCTTCGTTTTACTTTTTTGAATTCGATGCTGCGTCAGAAGGGCTGAACCTGACTGGGGTCGCCATGACATCGGGCTCGGAATTCCTCTCAGCCCTGCCGCCAGGCGAGCGCAAGGATTTCTCAGACATAGCATCCTCCCTAAACTCAGCTGCCAACTCATCCTCGTCAGCCAGGGAAAGCTACCAAAAGGCGCACCTGCTTTCAAAAAACGCGCAAGGCGCACTTTCCACCCTGCTTTCACCCTACGAACTATCGCTTTTGATGGCGCCTGCCTCGGGCCAGCCTGCATCGTTTGCCACAATTCTCCTTCCGCTCTGGCACGCCTACGATCTGGCGCTTTATGGGTCCAATTACCCCTCTTACCTATGGCAGGCGCACCAGAGTGCAGCAAGCGCATTTGACTCAGCCAATTTCGCGCAAAACGAGCTTGCGAAAAGATGTGACGAAAGGCACCTATTCCTGAAGCGCGCGGGCGCTGGCGCAGCCGAATACAACGGAAAAGCAAGGCAGGCATATTCCCGCGCGCAGTCTGCGCTCCTTTCATCATCTTCCAGGTGCAGCGCAAAAGGCGCACAGGAGATATCAGACTACTTTGCTTCAAGCCCGCAAGTTCCGAACGTGGCCGAGGCAGGGCTTGCCGAATACCTTGATAATGCATTAGGCAATGGCAGGAACACCAGCATCATTTTCCTGGCTGAAACATACTCAGGACTTTCACAGGCAGCGCTCCAGATGCAGCAGGAATTCGACCAAGACCTTTTTTCAGCCAAAGGGTCCGCAGAGAAGCTTTCAGGTGAGCTTTCGCTTCTTGAAAAAGAGAAGCTTGAGCTGATTGGGGAGCAGCCTGCGCAGTCAGGTGGGCAATACGCACTCATAGGTTCGGGCTTTTCCGGAATTCTCTCTGGATTCCGCAAGGCAAAAGAGGAGCTTGCCGCTTCAAAGCAGCTCATTTACGAATCAGAATCCCTGTCAAAATCCGAGCGAGTGGAAGGCTATCTGGCGAGCGCAATTTCAAAGGCAGAGCAATCGGGCAAGAGGTCCGAGTCCGCGCTCCTTTCGCTCCCTGAAATAAGGGCAAATGCGAATGACGCCGTTGCCATGCAGCGCGAGCTTTCGCAGGCTGCCATGGAAAAGGCAAGGCAAAAACTCACCCAAAGCCCGGGCTCGTTTTCCGATGCGCAGTCATTGGAGGAAGCAAGATCGCTCTTTGATTCCGCCGAAGAGGCATTCTCTTCTGCCGAAGCGCAGGGCAGCCTTGGGGAGCGCTTTATGCGCTATACCGACGCCTTGAAGCTCGCCGTAACCTCTTCCTCGCGCGCAGACTCGCGTTTTTTCCTGCCGCTGAAGAGCGGTGCCGAGCAGTCGCTTTACTCCCTCGAATCCCTGCTTCAATCTGCACAAAAGGACGGCCTTGAGGTGCATTACGAGCAAAGCAGGCTGCAAAGCTACAGGCAGCTTCTGCGTTCCTCTTCATCATCTGAGACATTCCAGGTTATTTCTGATGCGACTGCCCAGGACTACAAAAGCGTGCTTCTGCGATTGTCGCAGTCCTACTCGCCTCTCAATGAGAAGTATGCGGAAACCGCCTACAATTTGGAAGAAATCAGGAAAAGCGAGCCTGCCTTCCTGCCAGCATTCGATCCGCTTTCTCAGTATTTCCCAGGAGGCATTCTAAGTCCTGAGCTTGCGGCAGGCAAGCTCTCCACGATAAAAAAAGACCTGGATTCCCTTTATGCGCAGTCGCAGGTAAGGCTGCCTGCCCATCTCTCGGCCCTGCTTTCCGAGAGCACAGTCGTCCAGGAAATCTCAGACCCTCCAATGCTGGGCCAGCCATCCAGGTATTCTGCGGCCATAACAGCAAAAAATCCGACCGGACTTGCCTACAGTGGCAGCCTGCTTATCAAGGCCTTGACAAGCCTACCGCTTTACAGCCCTGATTTCATTTCTGGAGATCGCGTATTGGATGCATATTTCAAGGATGGAAAGACCAACATAGCCATTGCAGGGGTGGAGCCTTATCAGGGATTTTCCTTTTCAGCATCCAAAACAGAATCGCCGGTATCAGTGGCTTCTTCAAACGACGAGTGCGAAATTGCTTTCTCGCAGGGTGCCTTAGTTAAAAGAAAAATTGCATTTTTCGCAACCCGCAACCTTGAAAGCCTGGGGGTTTCCGAGTTAGTGCCAGAAGGCACGCAGAATGGAATTGCTTCATATTCAGGAAGGCAATACGCGCTTTATCCCTCATTTTCAGATGGGAGCAATGCCCTTGTTGGGGAAATAAGCAAAGTAACGGAAGGCAAAAATACGGTTGAAATCCTCTATGAGGTGGGAAAACCCTTTGAAGTTGCGGCGTCAAGCCAAATTTTGGAAAATATGGGGGGCGGCACCACCAAGGTTTCCTACGAGGTCATTCTCAGCAACCCCGGACTCGATTGCGATTCGGCTGCCATCGCAATTGACGAGCCCTATTCAGCGGTTTCTCATTTTTCCGCAACTTCGCTTGACCAGGGGAAAGTGACTGGGGCAGCATCCGTTCCCACGAGTTTTGGCACCAGGCTGAGCTTCCTCGTTTCACCGCTTCGCAAGGGGAAATCCATCCAAGCTTCAGTATCGTACACAATTCTGGACGTATCGGCAGCGGTTTCTTCGGCGCTTGCGCTTGCCGAAGCGCAGGTTGTGGAGTTCAAAAGGCAGCGGGACATTTATTCCCTTGCGCAAGCCAAGTCGCTCCTGGCTGAAAACAGGACAACCGAGGCACTAGCCCTGCTTTCGCAAATGAGAAGCGAAGCAGAAGGGCTCGTTCTTTCCTCTGCAGACTACCGGCAGTTCCTTGAAGAAAACCAGTCGGCATCCGCGCTTCTGTCAGATTCGCTCCAGGCTACCACAAGCCTTCTGGAGCAAAACCTTACTGAACAATCCGCAAGGCTCTCGCTGTCTATCTCCGCGCTTCAGGACGCTCTCCAGTCAGCCTCGCTTCTTTTCCAAGACGGCAAGTATGGTGATGCAGTCAAACAGGCAAGGAAAGCGGCCTCGAATTTCCGCTCCTCTCTTTCCGAGCTTGCCTGGGATTCCTCATCAGAAGTCTCCAGCCACTATGCAAAAGCAAGGAAGGAGGCAGCGCCAAAAGATGCCCATTTGTCTGCGGCAGAAAGCCTGATTGCTTCTGCTAACTCGCTTTACTCCCAGGGCAAGCACCTGCAATCCTACTTGTTGTCCTCCAGGGCATCGGGCGAGATTGCAGCCAGCTCGCAGCTTTCATTGTCCGGCGAAGAAGAAGCCAACCAGGCGCTCAAAATAATAACCGAGGATTTCGAGTCTCTCCGCGCCAAGGGTGAGAAATCGCTTTCGCAGTATTCGCAGCAGTTCTCTGCACTTTCCGGGCAGAGCAAGAAACGCCTGCCCATCACCCCCTCATCCGCACAGCAGAAAATCGACGATGCTGCTAAGGGCCTGGCGACAGCTTCAAAATCCACCCTTCCGAATGAAGAGTCGCTTGCCCAGGCAACCCGCTCCTACGCAAAACTTGCCGAAGCCGTATCTGCGATAGAGGATTCGCTCGGCTCCATTCGGCTTTCGGCAGCATCCTCGCTTGAGGTTGCAAAAGTGGCGCTATCCGAGGTCAACGCAAAAGCCTCTCCAGAGGAAAAGGGGCAAGCTTCCCAAATCGAGTCCGAGGTAAAAAGTGCCGAAGCCTATTATTCGGGTTCGCTTTATGCAGACTCTCTCATGGCATCAGAGCGTGCGATAAGCGCCTCAAATGCCCTGCTTTCGAGAAAAGAAGGCGGGATAGACGCCGGCACAGCAGCGCTGGGCGCCCTGTCCCTCCTATTCATTGCCGCGGCTGCCTATTACTTTGCAAAAAGGAAAAAGCCTGAAGAAAAAAAGAAAGGGAAAAAATCGATTCCCAAAGGCGAGGAGATCTAGCCTGCGTAATCCCCCATGAGCACTCCCTGCGACTCCAGCACACCCACTTTTGAAGTACCGTGCTTGGCAGTGAAGGCGCTTTCAAAATCGCCCGCGCTTCCGCACAGCGGCGATATCTTGTTAG
>DUFS01000026.1 GCA_013331805.1 Microcaldota archaeon
TTCTTGCACAAAAGATAGACGGCAGAGTGCATTGCAAGCTCCCTCACATCGCCTGATGCAAGCGGGCCGAAGTCGAATTCCTTTATCCTTAGCGCAGGTATTGCCTCGGTTGCCTTTATTTTCAGTTTTTCTTCCCCGAATGCTGGCGCGTCCCTCATGGGATCGAATTTTTCCAGATCAGGAACGCTTGCGGCAAGGAAGCCAGAGCCCCCGTGCAAGGAATTGGGCATGCGGATGAGCTTGGAGGTGTCGGCAGTGACATTAGCATCTATCCTTCCTGCAAGCGTAAGCTTCATGGTGTCAAACTTTTCCTGCAGCTTCTTTTCGCGGCTCACTATGCCTATGTTGTCCCAGTTGCCTGTCTGTATTGCGCTTTTCAATTTGGCTTTTTCCTGCGGGTCCCGAAGCTTTCGCGAAACCGAAAGCGCGAACTCCTCTTCCTCCAGCCTGGATGTGAAGGCGCGCGCGAACTTGCCCCCGAATCCGCCCTGTGTTGGCTTTGGGCCGAAGAATTTCTTGCCGTCATTCCAGAAGAGCCGGTCGAACTGCAATCCCGTGCCAGTGACATAGTCGGCTATTTCCCGCCTGGCCTCCCTGTCCAGCTTCGCAACAGCATCCGAAACCACGTGCACATGGTAGCCCCGGCTTCCTGAAAAATTCACGGATATTTCCCCTTTTGATAAGCCGAAGTCCGAAAGCAGGAAGTCGTCTATGAGCTGCCTGGCCTCTGCCTTCACTTTTTCCAGGCATTTTTCGCAGGTGAACTTTCCGCAGCTGTGCGACTCGGCGTCCAGGTCGAAGACCAAGTCTGCTGAAAGCCAGTTCTTCCTCACCATGGGCCGCGCGTCCGGGAATTCGAAGTAGGCGACAGAGTGCGAAACGTAAAGGGGCGCGTCTGAAACCAATTTTGCGCGAAGCTCCTGCTCGCCCTTTACCCCGATGTGGCGGAATTCTATCTTTTTCTCCCAGCCGCCGAAGCCGAATTCGCGCTTTTCAGGCTGCCGGACGGTCAGGCGGCACTTGGAATAGAATTCCGAGAAAAGCTTGCGAAGGAATTTCTCCTCCCTGGTTGCCATGCCATGCTCCATGAAATCACGACTTTTTCTCCCCTTCGAATTGGCGCAGCCTCCTTCCGTGCAGGCTGTCCCTGTAATTCAGGGGATTTGCGCACCTGCACTCTGCTATGCATATGCCATAGCTGTCCATGGTGGAGCAGGATGGCATGCGGTACTTGTGCTTCCTGATGTGCTCCACCTGGTAGCGGGTGGTTTTTTCGGAAAAGTCAGGCGCGTGCCTGAAGAATTCCACTATCCGCTCGTCGCTGACGCCAGCGTTCACCAGGTAAATGGCAAGCGACACCCTGCCTGTGTGCGGAACGTTGATGTTGAGCGCCAGATCCTCGAGAAGCTTCTTTATGCAGGGAGGGTAGTTTTCCTGGCCCACGCGGATAATTTCAGCCTCGAATTTCGGAAGCAGGGAAATCATATGGGCCCCGGCTGATTTTATTTCAGGGGGAAACTCGGCCCTTATAGGAAGGCTGCCTTCGATTCTTTTCTTAATAGCCTCCTCCAGTATCCTTACCCGCTCATGCGCGCTCACTCTCACCTTTCCGAAAGCTACCTCGCGGTTGGTAAGCTTGTAGTCCACTGAGCGGGGGGTGAACATCAGGTAGGCAGCCAGGGGCACAAGAAAATGCTGCCCTGATTTTTCGTACTTTATGCCGAACTCTGCGGCAACCTGCTCCACATATGAAGGGCGGGCAGAAAGGTCTGATGAAAGGCAGTCCGAGGAGCGCTTTGCCTCTGCCACTGCGTACCTGTTGATCAGGTAGCGGTTTCCTGCAGAGGAGACAATCATGCGGCAGGCAGCGTAGAGTATGAGGGACTCTTCCTCTGCAGATGGCAAATCCGCTGTTTTTTTCATTTTCCCAGTTGTTAGCGCATCTTTTAGCCGCAACTCGGCCTTCTCAATGAGCGAGGAGGAAAGCTCCAACCCCTTGGTAGAGGCATACTCCCTTGCCTCTGCCGTGAAAGGGTAGCGCGAACAGAAGAGAAGGTCGGCCATATGCTGAAGGTTCGGACTGGACGGATTTATATAAATGAGGCAGGCTGGTTGCCGGTTGGTTATTTTCTGCACATAACAGAGGCAAGGAGAGGGAAGGTCAATGTGGCGTCCCCTTCCACGAATGCGGAGTTCTTCTCCTCCTTGAGCTTGTTCCAGGACACAGCCTCACGTGGGCGCGCGCCTGAGAGCGAGCCGTCCCCCTCGCTTCCAGTGGAAAGGTAGACTGCAAAATCAAGCCCGTTCCGCAAGATTGCTGCGCCGATAAGGTGGTGCTTGGCAATCCCGCCGCCCAGTATTATTGCCCCGGTTTTCTCAGCCCCAAGCATCAAGTCGTAAAACTTCCTCACTTCCTCGGCTGCGTCAATCACAAAGGGCTCCTTGTAGTGCAGCTTGTTGAAGAAATAGAAGTGGTCGCCCATTGCCCCGTCCATGGGGCCTGGCACGAATACGGGTATGTTGTTCCTCGAGCACCAGTAAAGGAAGGAGTTCTTGTCGCTCAGCTGAAGGCCAAGCTCATGAACATATTCATGCATTGCCATTTTTCCATTGTGCTTGCGATGCATCTCCTCCATGAACTTGATGTGGAAGGCCTCGAATTTCACATATTGCTCGTCCTTCACGAATATGTTGCCTATGCGGTTCATGCCGTTTTTCTTAAGCTCGGCATCGTCCACCTCGAATTTCCCGAGCGAAAAGGGGGAAACGCACTTCATGGCATCCTCCTCTATAGCCCCTGTGGAGGTGATAATGCAGTCAACCAGCTTTTGTTCGCAAAGCTGGGCGATTATCTCCCTCAAGCCAGAGGAAACCATGTTGGAGGTAAAAGACAGGAAAACTGTTGCTTCTTCCTTTTGCATCCTTTCCACGACTGCAGCAGCCTGCGAAAGGTGCGAAGCCTGGAAGCCAAGCAAGGAATAATTGGAAACAAGCTCGCTGACGCTCATGTTGGGCGAAATTTTGAATCCCCTGACTTGCGAAAGCTTCGCTCCCCGGACTGATTTGGAACTCACTTTCCTCTTGAAAGACGGATTTTGCGCTCCCATGGGATAGGATGGGGATAAGAAAGGATAAAAAAGGGGAAGGGGCGATTTCGCCCCGATTTCTTCAGACCCTGTGCAGCGCGCGAAGAAGGGCCACCCTGATTGTCTTGTCGTTTATCTGGATGGACTTGAGCTTCTCCACTATTGCGCTTTCCTGAAGCATGTTCAGCCAGGGGGCGTAGTGGCCTCCCTTTGCGTGGTAGAGCACTGCGTCAAGCGGAGCGGTCTTTATCAGGCTGGAAAGCTCTGGTACGCTCTTCGCCCTGCCAATCACGCGGCCGTCAGGCATCTTGAAAACGAATTCTTTTCCCGGCGGGCAACTCTTCATAAAACTCACCTCTCGTGCCCCAATTCGCTTGCGGGATATTTAATGTTTTGCCCATATTTGTGAGTGAAGGTGGGGGGCTTTATAAAGGGTTTTTAGGGCTTTATAAAGGGCTTTTTAAGCTTTATAAAGGGGGTAAGCAGCCGCCGCAAGCTCCTCGGCAAGCTCTTCTGATGAGAAGCTGTACTTCAAGCGTTTGAAGAGATTTTCGCCTGCCCGCTTGTTGATAAGCGAGGCGGTGTATGCTGCCGAAGAAGGCGAATCGTTCTGGGAGTACAAAGCGGCAAGCAAGCCTGCAAGCACGTCTCCCGTGCCCCCTTTTGTCATCCCTGCGTTGCCCCCGTGGACATGGACGATTTTCCCATTCGATGCAACGATGTCCTCCCTTGCTTTCAGGAGTATGGTGCAGCTGTATTTTTTTGAGGCAAGCGCCGCGTTTCTTTCATTGGCTATCATGCCGAACGCTGATTTGAATTCGAGCGCGTGCGGGGTGAGGATTGCAAGCGGGTGGAGGAGCTTTGGATTTATTGCACGGAGCGCTGCGGCATCGATCACGCATTTCTTTTTCATTTTCAGGACTGCTGAAACTAGGGACCTTGTGGCGGAATTGATGTCCATCCCGTTCCCAATGATGATGCAGTCCGCCTTTTCGAGGTATTTATTGCGAAGCGATTCGGGAATGCAGATCACGTTTGGGGTGGAGATTTTCATTGCCTTGAGGACGCTGTTGTTTTCTTCGGTTGAGGAAAAGTACACAATGTCGCAGAAGCGCCTTGCGGCAAGCGCTGCGAGTATGGGCGCGCCGTGGTAGGTCTTGCTGCCCCCGATTATGAGTATTACGCCGTTCTGCCCCTTGTGGCTTTCCTTTTTCGGGCGAGGTAGGCAAAGAAGCGGGCGCATGCCTAAGATTCGAAAAACTACATTCAAAAGCTTTTCCGCCAAATTAGGTATATGGGGAGGGTCACGAGGGAGAATATATCTGAGAACGAAGGCTCCTCCACTCGTTCTGCTGCGCCTGGCTGCGAAAAACGCGAGTTCTGCGGCGTGTTCGGGATATACTCATTTTCAGGCAAAGCGGTGGCGCAGGACATTTACATGGGACTGATGAACCTTCAGCACCGCGGCCAGGACTCGGCAGGCGCTGCAACAAGCGACGGAAAGAAGCTTTCCCTTGTGCGCGAGCTTGGCTTTGTGGGAAGCGTGCTTAGGCCTGAGAACCTTGCCAAGCTTTCAGGTCATTCGGGCATTGGACATGTAAGGTACCCCACCATTGGCGCAGGAGGAGTGGAGGATGCGCAGCCTTTCGAGCTTGAGGCTGGAGGAAAAAAGTTCGCGCTTGCGCACAACGGCAACATTTCCAATTACGGCAGGGTGAGAAAGGCAATGGAGAAAAACGGGGCGAAATTCGGCTCCAGCTGCGATGCCGAACTCCTTCTCCTTGCCTTTGCAGACGCCTATAGGGAAAAGGCGGACCTCTTTTCGGCTGCGGCAAGCATGATGCAAAAGGTGGACGGCGCCTATTCAGTGGTGATGGTCTCGGACGACGGCACCCTGATCGCATTCCGCGACCCAAGATCGATCCGCCCACTGTGCTGGGGCAGGACCGAGGATTGCATTGTGTTTGCCTCGGAATCGGTTGCGCTTGACATCATCAACATCAAGCTGCAGGGGGATCTTTTGCCAGGCGAAGTGGTGGTGGCGGGCAGGGAAGGCGTGAAAAGAAAGGTGGTGTCAGACAAGGGCGAGCGGCACTGCATGTTCGAGTACGTTTATTTCTCCAGGCCCGACTCCAAGGTGGACGGCAAGTGGGTTTACGAGGTGCGCCATAACCTTGGAAGGATGCTTGCGCGCGCAGCCCCGGTGAAGGCGGACGTTGTGGTGGCTGTTCCGGACACTGCAAGAAGCGCTGTCGAGGGCTATTCCATGGAATCCGGAATACCGGTCGCGGAGGGGCTGATAAAGAACCGCTACATTGGGAGGACTTTCATAATGCCATCGCAGAAAAAGCGCGACGATGCTGTCAGGATAAAACTGAACGCCGTCCGGCACATACTGGAAGGAAAGCGCGTGGTGCTGATTGACGACTCCATTGTGAGGGGGACCACCTCGGGCCCGATAGTGAGGCTGGTGCGGGAGGCAGGGGCAAAGGAAATCCACCTGAGAATAACCTGCCCGCCCATCATTTCACCCTGCTTTTACGGGATTGACCTTCCCAATTACAAGGAACTCATAGCAGCGCAGAAAAGCCTGGAGGAAATCCGAAAGTTCGTTGGCGCGGACACCATATACTACCAGTCTGTGGACGACCTGGTAGCGGCAATAGGAAAAAAGAAAGGCGAGCTTTGCCTGGGCTGCATTACCGGAGATTATCCCACTGGGTTCGGCAATGACATTTCCAAGAAAATAAAGTCCGCTGGCTCAAGGGAAGGGGTGCGCGTGTGGGAAGAGGAAGGCTGATGAAAGCCACCAAGCCGGTTGCCAGGCTGAGGCATTCTGTCAGCCACGGGAACCTCTGGCTTTCCATACTTTCGATTATGAAAAGGGGGAAAGTCTACGCGTATGTTCTTCCTGATAAGATTGAAAAGGAATTCGGTTTTTCGCCATCCAAGCTGATGACCTATTTTGTCCTTTACAAGCTTGAGGACGAAAAGCTCATTGCCTCCAAGTTCGAAGGAAGAAGGAAGTACTACGAGCTCACGAAAAAGGGAAGGAAAACGCTTGCAGAGGGTAAAACGCTCCTTTCCTCGCTCGCAAAAAAACTCTAGTGGGAAAATGAAANNGAAGACGACGGCTCAAAGGTGGTGAGGCTGCAGGAGCTTGAACGCGAACTTTCCTCCACGATAAAATCCGAAAAGCCAGGCGTGGTTGTGGAGGGGCACCTGGGCTGCGAGGTGAAGCTGCCTGTGCAGAAAGTAATCGTGCTCCGCTGCGATCCGAAGGTGCTGAGGCAGAGACTGTCAGCGAGAAACTATCCGGCAGAAAAGGTCGCAAGCAACGCGCTTTCCGAGGCGCTGGACTACTGCACAGTGCTATCCGAAAAGAATTACGGGAAAAGGAAGGTCTGGGAGATAGACACTACGAGGAGGACTCCCATCGAAGTGGCTTCCTTGTGCGAAAAAATCCTGACAGGGAAAAAAATGAAAAAAGAATCGGTCTCCTTCCCCGAAGCGCTCATGCGCGAAGCAATTCCTGGTGAAAAATTGAGGAAAATCAGGAAACTTTTTTAAAGCCCGAGAAAATCCGTCTCCTTCTTTCCCCGCGGGAAGACTTTGCCAACCGGCGACTCGACCGGAAGGCAGTATTCCTCCGAGACCCTCATTAGCTCCGAGAGGTCGAGCATCCTGTCCAGCACAAGGTAAGGCACTTTGCCAAGTGGCGTATCCTTGCGAACGAGCTTGAAGGAGAGCACCTGGAACATGCCGCTCCGCTTGACCCGCACCTCGGCCTGCCCCTTTTCAAGTGCTTGCTTTTGCTTATCCATGCCCATAAATTCAGCCCGGGAAAATGTAGACCACGAAAAGGACCGCTCCTGTCGGGTCAATGTCCCGCTCTATCCAGGCTTCGTCGCCGTGCTTGAGGTACATCTTCATCACTTCGACCGCGAGGTTGCGGTGCGGGGTGATGTAGACCACGCGCTTGCCCATTGAACCCCCTGTGTGGTGCCTTTTCCTGACCATTGGAAAAAATTCTTCTTACAGATTAAAATAACAGACTGTAGTGNNAGTAGCCCCAATCGGATTCGAACCGATGTAACGAGGTTCAGAGCCTCGTGTCCTTAGTCTCCGCATGCGTTGACATGCAGATTTGACCACTAGACGATGGGGCTACGGGCTAATTCCATGACGACATACGTTTAAAAATAGTCTATCTCGAGCGAGAGGTTGGCAGGCTCGATCCTCATTGTAAGCTCGCTTGTGGAGCAGAAGGTTGCTCCTGCCCGGAGGAACTTCCCTGCGTTTTTCAGGCTAATCCCGCCGGATGACTCGATAACCGTTTTCCTGTTGATTTTCCTTGCCTGCCTTGCGATTTTGCGGAGCAGATTTGGCGAAACGTTGTCAACCAGGATTGCTCCAGCTCCTGATTCTGCCGCAGCCACCGCATCGCGGACCGAGGAGACCTCTATTTCCACGAATTTTCCCTTTTCAAATGAGGAGACGGCTATCTTGACCGCCTCGGCCCTTTTCACCTTCCTGTCATTCATTATTGCTGCAATGTGGTTGTCCTTTACAAGTATGCCGTCGCCCAGCCTCATCCTGTGCGTGAGGCAGCCTCCGATTTTCACAGCGCGCTTTTCCGAGTCGGAAAGATGCGGAAGGGTTTTTCGGGTGGCAGATATTTTCCACTTGCCGAACATTTTCGATGCAAATGCGCACTTTGTTGAAATCCCGGAAAGGAGCGAAAGGTAATTGAGCGCAGTGCGCTCGCAGGCAAGAACAGCCCTGCAGTTCCCTGCAACAGTGCAGACCACCCTGCCCTTTTTCACCCTCTGTCCCTCTTTGTAGCGCCAAGAGGCTTTGACCAGCCTGCTTTTGAATATCGCGTTCGCCTCGAGGAGCCCGCAGAGGGCGAAATTCGATTTCGCAACAATCCTTCCGCTGCAGCGCAGGTGCGGCGGTATGGCGCGGCTGCTGGTGATGTCGTGCGAGGCATCCTCCCAAAGCGACTGCAGGGCGGTTTTTTCAGCCTCCACCCTATTGGGCTCCTGCAGGAAATTCCCTTGCCACCCCATGAGGGAATTTTGCCCTGACGTTATTTTATACCTTTATTCTGAAAGCTGCCATATGGCCGGGCAGGAGGCTGAGATTGGCGCGCTTGGCATAATCATTCTCGCCGGGGTAATCGGCAGGCTCTTTCTGAAAAAGACCGGCGTTTCCGACGTCTTCCTGCTGCTCTTGTTCGGCGCCTGCGCAGGTGCGCTTTTGCAGCCCGATGTTGTGGAGGGCATGGGGGCGCTGATGCTTCCGCTTGGCGCAGTCGCGCTCCTTATGATAATCATGGACGAGGGGCTGCGGCTCTCCTTCGAAAGCTTAAGAAAGCAGCTTCACAAGGCGCTTTTCCTTGGGATCCTTTCCTTCTCCCTTGCGTTTGCGCTCTCATTTGCCATAAGCTACTGGCTCTTTGGACTGGGAATGCTGCTTTCGCTCATAGTTGCCGCGATATTCTCCTCGGTTGCCCCGGAGCTTCTTTCGGGCTTCCTTTTTGCGCTTGGCGCATCCGAAAGCGCAAAGGCCATAGGCGAAATAGAGGTAACCATAACAGACTCGCTTTCGGTAATGCTCGCGCTTGTGCTTTCAGGCTCGGTAGCCAGGGGGGGGATCGACATAGACCTATCAGCCCTTCCGGCAGACATCGCACTGGTGCTCCTGCTCTCGGCTGCCTGCGGCTCGCTCCTGGCAGCGCTTTGGAAGGCGTTTGTCTCGCAAATCGCAGAGGAGAACGAGCATTTGGTTGCAATCGGCCTTGCCGCGCTTCTTTACGCAGGATCCTCCCTGATCGGAGCCAACGGGGTTGTCTCGGTATTCATCTTCAGCTTTTTCCTGGGCAACACCACCCACCAGGCGATCGAGGAGGTGAGGAAGTTCCAGTCTGAAATAACTTTTTTCCTCAGGACCTTCTTCTTCGTTTACCTGGGAGTGCTGCTCTTCCATTCCCCCAAGCCAGCCGAAGTGGCGCTTGCAGCGCTTGCGCTTTCTCTCCTGCTCGCCCTTGCGCGCGCGTTTTCCAGCCGCGCGGTCGGCTTTTTCGACCCGACTGCGCGCAAAGGCAGGCTGCTTGAGACGGTTTCCTCGCGCGGGCTTTCCTCCGCAGTGCTTTCGGTCATTGTGGCAGGCGAGCTTTCCAATTCCGGAGTCCGGCAGGCAATCGACCTTCCGCTGCTCGCGCTTTTCGTGATCTTCTTCACCAACCTCATCACCGCATTCTTTGTGCTCAAGAAAAGGAAGCTCGAATGAATCAGCAGAGACTGCTGCAGATTTGGTGGGTTCATGCAGCTGCAAAGGATTTTCTTGCTCTCTTTTTTCGCCTGCGGAAGCGTAGCTTTTGCCGTCCCAGAAGCATGGGAGGCGGCCTCGCACAACACAGGGATTTCAGGCTCGCTTCTGGGCAGCAACAGGTGCGGCTTTGAGGTGAAAGCCGCAACAGAGGGCGACCCATTTTCCTACGCCGGGATGCGGACGGTCTCCCTGGTCCCGCAGATAGACAATGTCACCTCGGACTTATCGCACCCGCAGCTGGTCTGGAGCTGGGGAGCCGACGCGCCTCCAAGTATCAAATCCGCCTTGCCTGGCTCCACTGAGTGCCCCGGAGGGGAGGTTGAGCTTTTCAACAGGAGCGCCATTTCATTTTCAGAGGGGAAAATTGCCTACAGGTTCGGCAAGGAAGAAAAAGAGTCCATTCTTTCCGCAACCGGACCCAACCCCTTCCAGCTGGTGCTAAACGCAAGCGATCTTCGGGAGAGCGACTATGCGGAGCTTTACGCGAACCTGACCATCAAATTGTCTGCAAAGGCAGGAGTATCCTACAGCTTCAGGAAGCGCGAGCTATACAGGAAATGCGATTACTTCGGCAACTTCACCGTCTGCTATTGCGCGGAGAAATTCACCGCCGGAAAGAGGAACTACGAAAACGCCATGGGGGACATAAGGAATTATTCTGTTGAAATCGGCCCTGTGCGGGAGTTCTGGATCAACCCCCCGCTGCAAAAAAGGCTGGAGGGAAACGCGAAAGGGAAAGTGCTCTTTTTCGCGAGAAGGATGCCATCAAGGATAACGGCAATTGTTGGTGCAGTTGAAATCGCATCTGCAATTCCTTTCGAATTCGAGCTATCAAACGGAAGCTGCGGCGAGAAATTGGTCAGGAGCTTTTACAGCCCCAAAACGGACAATGCTGCTCTTAACAAAAGCAATGGAACCCTTTCCCCCTTCCAGCTTGTGGAAAAGAACGCCTCTTATCTTCCTTTCTATTTTGAGTTTTCCTGGGAGGAGTCTGCTGGGAAAAAAGAGGTTGCGCTCGAATATGAGGACTGGTTTTCCAATGCGCAGAACTCCACAAGGGATTTTTCGGTCAGGTCGCCACAGCCTTTTTTTGCAAACGAAAGCGGCGGTGCGCTTGCCATACGTCCGGGTGACGACCTATCCTCTCCAGCAGCCTACCCTGCACCCATAAGAAGCAGAAAGCCGCCTGACATTTTCCCGCTTGCCTCGCTTCTTGCCCTGCCCCTTGCCTTAGGCTCGCTTGGTCTTTTGAGAATAATTGGAAAGATAGCGCGGCAATAAAATATGTTGCTTGCGAATAGCCTGCCATGCTTGAAATCGACGGGAGCGCGGGAGAAGGAGGCGGCCAGGTACTGAGAACCGCTCTGTCAGTTGCCTGCGTGAGGAAGGAAAAGGTAAGGATATACAACATACGCGCAGGCAGGGAATCCGGCGGGCTGAAAGCGCAGCATCTGGGCGTGTGCCAGCTCCTTGCGAATATCACTGATGCGAAAATGCAGGGCGCTGCCCTGGGCTCAAAGGAAATAATTTTCGAGCCAGGCGAAATCTCAGGAGGGGAATACAACTTTGACATAGGCACTGCGGGCTCCTGCACCCTTTTTCTCCAGGCAGCGCTGCCGGTTCTTTTGGCTGCGAAGAAACAAAGCGTGCTGAAGGTAAAGGGAGGCACGCATGTGAGGGCGGCGCCGACTTACGAGTATTTTGCGGAAGTGTTCCTGCCCGCGATTAAATTGTTCGGAGCGAAATGCAAAGCCGAAATGCTGCGCCCGGGATTTTTCCCAAAAGGCGGGGGGGAAGCCGAGCTTGTTGTGCAGCCATCAAAGCTGACCGGTGTCCTCTTTACACATGAAGAGCACAAAACCGCCCATTACTCGATAATTTCCTCCATGCTTCCAGAGCATGTGGCAGAGCGGGAGGAGGAGAAAATTGCCGAAGCATTGAAGGGGATGAAACTTTCCGGAAGAAAGAAAAGCCTTCAAGCGCCCTGCCCGGGAAACGCGGTAAGCATATGGGCAGGCTGTTTTGGAGCATCCTCGCTTGGCGAGCAGGGGAAAAAGGCGGAGGATGTCGCGCTTGAGGCAGCAGGCAATTTCCTTTCTGAAATAAAATCCGGCGCAAGCGTGGACTTCCATCTTGCTGACCAGCTCCTGCTCTACGCCGCGCTTTCCGAGGGAAGGACGTCCTTTTCAACATCCCAATTCAGCGAGCACCTGAAAACCAACGCAGAGGTGCTGCGCAGGATGACAGGAAGGAATATTATACTTGCAGAAGAAAGCCGTGTCGAGGTATTTTGATGGCTGCCAAGGCCAACATTGCGCTCCTTGATTTCGCCGGGCTGGGCCTGGCACTTGCCATGGGCTGCATCGTGGCGCTTTTCAACACGACATTCCTTTGGCTGCTTCTGATTTTCCTTGCGCTTTCTGTGCTGGTCACCAAGTACGGGTATGTGAAAAAGCGCGAGCTTGGCCTTTACGAGCACGAGCGGAGTTGGGAAAACGTCCTTGCAAACGGGCTCATACCCACGTTGTGCGCAGTGCTCTCCCCTACCATTGGCTGGGGCCCTTATGTGGGCGCGCTTGCAGCAATCACTGCGGACAAGTTCGCCTCAGAGCTCGGGGTATTGGGCGGCGAGCCCACCTACCTTCTGACCTTCAAGAAGGTTAAGGCGGGCAAGAACGGCTCGATCACCCCTTTTGGCACCCTGATGTCGCTTGACGGAGGGCTTGCAGTGGGCATTGCTGCCGCGTTTCTTCTCCCTGGCCTTGACCTCTGGAAAGTAGTCGCAATCGGCCTGGTCGGATTCTGCGGAAGCATGGCCGACTCCATTGTGGGCGTGCTTGAGGAAAGGGGAATCGGGAACAAGGCGACCACGAACGCCATCTGCTCGCTCTTCGGCGCTGTTGCCGGGTTTGCTTTCCTGTAGATTATTTTAATCAGTAGGCAACCGAAAACGAGGCAAACAAGGGCTTGCTGATTTCTTTTTCTTCAACCGTTTCCAGGAACTCCACGGAAATGCCGTTCGGCTCCCTGAACTTGATGCGCCTGAGAAATTCACCCAGCTTTTCTTTCGTGCCCTCTGCAATTATTTCCACCGAGCCATCAGGAAGGTTTTTCGCGCATCCTAAAAGATTGAGGCTGGAGCCAATGCGGATCACAAATGCGCGGAAGCCCACACCCTGTACGTTCCCTTTCGCAATGAGCTTCAGGTGCAGCATTGCAACGCCTGAGAATCACTTTTTCTGAGGTAGGGGCGAAGAATAGGGTGCAAGCAGCTTTGCAGCCATGTTGAGCGCGGTTTCCACCTCTGCCTCGCTCCTGCCCCCTGTGCAGATTATCTTGCCGTTCTTGAAGAGAAGGAGCGAGGTCTTCGGGGACTTGAACTTGAGAATGGCGCCAGGGAACTGCTCGGGCTCGTACTCCACGTCCTCGACTTTCGAGGCGATGGTGTACAGGTCGAGCTCCACGCCCAAAGCAGCCGATGCCACGATGTTTTGCACAGTGAATTTCGGCTTGAAGCCCTTGGGCGGCTTTACCTTGGAATAATTGACCAGCATGCGGAGCGTCCTTTCGATCGCGCCGCCCACATCAGCCTCGTTCTTGCCCCCAGTGCAGATTATCTTGCCGTTCTTGAAAAGCAGGAGCGAGGTCTTGGGCTCTTTCAGCTTGAGTATGGCGCCCGGGAACTGCTCTGGCTCGTACTCCACATCGTTCACCTTGGAGGCGATGGTGTACAAATCGAGCTCCAATCCGAGCTCGGCCGAAGCCACTATGTTTTCTATCTTGAAGGTCGGCTTGATTGTTACCTTTTCCTTTTTCCTATCCTTTTTCTTCATTTGAAGCACCCGAAACGTTTTTAAACGGACAGAGGTATTTAAAAAGGAAGGTATTTAAAGCAGGCGCAAGGTAAAGTAGCCTTCGCGTTAGTTGTTGGCGAATGTCTGGACCGGTGGTATGGATGAGACGCTCATTGGGAAAAATGTCAAAAAGGAGCCGCGCGCTTGGCGCATCCAAGCGAAAGCTGACCGTGCCAGGGCTCATAAGCTCCTATCTGGTCGGCGACCGCGTGGCAATCGACTCCCAGTCCAAGTACTCCGGCATGCCCCACCCCCGCTACCGGGGAAGGACGGGCGTGATAACCGACACGCGGGGCAAGGCGTACGTTGTCCAGGTCCGCGACGGCAACATGATGAAGGAATTCGTGGTGCCCCCGGTCCACCTGAGGCTGGTTGGCAAGGCAGAGTGAGCGTTACTTTTCATGCAAAATGTTGGTGGTTCACATGATAGGCAAAGGCGCAAACGAAGTCCGCCCTGCGACCCTGGCAGAAGTGGTGAAAATCCTTGAAAAAAGGCAGGGGACGGTCGGGGAGTTCGGGTTCGAGCAGCAGACCACGCTGGACTACTCCAAGAGGTTCGCGCGCCTCAAGCTTTCCGACGCGCAGGAGCTTTTTTCCGAGCTTGAAAAGCTTGGCCTGAAAGCCGAGACAGCGGCGAAAATCACTGACATACTCCCGATCAGCCGCGCCCAGCTTCTGCTCATTTTGGCAAAGGACAAGTCAGACCTGCCTGAAAAGAAGATGGCAGAGGTCGAGGAGCTGGTCGGCAAGGCTGCGAAAAAGGCAAAGAAGGTCGAGCCCAAGGCAGCCGAGCAGCCAGCAGCCCCCGAGGCGCCTGCTGTGCCTGAAAATGGCGCTGGAGAAAAGAAAGAGGAAGAAAAAAAGGACTAGGCTCCCTTTTCCCAAACCTATATATAGTGCTTAATCGATAAAATATCGGGAGAGCTGGATTAAGGAAGGTAATTCGAATGGAGATGGAAGAGCACGCCAGAGTCATTGATTTCATGCCGGACGGCCGCTCAGCGGACCGCGAGCGCGAGCCCACGGCCCAGCTTGTGGGCGAGAAATATTTCACTCTCCTTGAGGTCGCGATAAAGCGGCAAACCCCCTGCGCCCTTGGCCAGCGGCTTTACATCGGCAAGGACGAAAGGCAGGAAGTGGAGAAGATAAAAAAGAGGATCGAGTTCAACGACCTTACCGCAACTGCCAGGAACGAACTTCCCCTTGTGGTGAGGAACATCATCCACGACCGCGAAGCAGATTTTGTAAACATGTTCAACAAGGCAGGGCCGATCTCGATCCGCCTGCACCAGCTGGAGCTCCTGCCAGGGATAGGGAAAAAGCACCTGCAGGAGATACTGGAGGCGCGCGAGAGCAAGAAGTTCGAAAGCTTCAAGGAAGTCCAGTCGCGCGTGCCATTGCTTCCGGATCCCACCAATCTCATACTCACGCGCGTTAGCGAGGAACTGCAGGGCGACTCCAAGTACTACCTGTTCGTGAGGCCGCCCTCCCGCCACCACGAGGAATACGGCTATTCGCGATGAAAAANNGGGCCCGTGTGGTAATCTGGATAGCCGACGAGGCTTCGAACCTTGGGGTGAGGGTTCAAATCCCTTCGGGCCCGCTTTCATTCTTCCGAGGTGGATGCATGAGATCCGCATTCGCATTGCTTGCAGCATTGTCGCTTGCCAACGCCGTGTTCCTGATTGGCGAGGGCTTTGTGGGCGAGGAGACTCCGATACTTTGCGAAAATCAGGAGTCTGTCTTCGTCTCCTTTCCCTCTGGAACTACGGCCCGATTGGCGCTTGACTCGGATTTCCAGGCAACTTTCATCCCTGAAGCGCCGGGCCCGCACGCAGTGCAGTGCGGAACCGAAACCAAGGAGTTTAACGTGGCTGCAAGTGCGCAAGCTGCTGATTCTCAAGCCGCAAATGGAGTTCCGCAAGCCGATTCGCTTGTGCTTTTCGGAATAATCCTCATGCTCATCCTGTTCGCTTCCGCAGCTGCAATTGTTGCCAAGCTTTTTTTTCTTGACCGGACCCTTTTTGTGAAAAGCGTATCAGGCGGCACCGCAAGGCTGACGCTGCGCGCAGGAAAAAGGCTCAGGGGGATTAGAATTGAGGACCCTGTTTCCATGGGCTTTGCAGGAAAGCCCCTTATTTTTTCCCTCCCCTCGCTTGAGCCCGGCTCCGAGTGGTCGTACGAATACGAAATTGAATTACCTGAAAGGGCGCTTCCAGCCGGGTTGGAGGCAGACTTGGGCGGGAAAGAGGTCTCCTTCCTCGCCGAGCTTTACATTGAAAAAAGGAAGTCCGCCCCGCCCCATTCGATGGATGGAACCGGAAGGGGAAGGCAGAAAAGAAAGGTGCAGCGGGCAGCTTAGGCAGAGGACCCTTCTGTCAAAAAAAATCTAGTCCTTGCTGTTTTTCCAGGACAGGAGCATCACCGCAATGATGAGAAGGTCCATGAGCACAAAGAGGACCATCATCATGGGCGAATACCTGACAAAGACCAGCTGCATTGCCACAAGGGAGAAGAGCAGCACTATTTTTGCCCCGTTGTAGCTTTGCCAGATTAGAAGCGAAAAGAGGAACAGCGCGGCAATTGAGGCGAATGCGGCGATTGTGACCGGAAGCTCCAGGTGCACGAAGAACAAAAGCACGGTCGCGCAGACCATGAATATTTCAGAAGCCACGCTCACCAATACGTGGGTCCTTCCTGCCTCATGCTCGGAATCGGCGTCATTCGTTGCCATTTGATTATCTCCCTTGCAGTCTCCAGCACCTCCTGCTGCGAAAGCGTGAAAACTTTCCTGCCGCAGTATTTAAGCGTTTGCGCAATGCGGTCTGCCGAAGACTTGTCCCGGGAGCCGAACAGGATTTCCCTCGCATCGATCACGGCGTTTCTGACCGACTTTTTCTTGTGCGAAAAGAGCGCGCCTATTGCCTTCTCGGTTTTCCCATCCATCGAAAACCCCGTCTTTTCAAGAAGGACAATGCACGAGTCGACCTTGGGCACTGGCGCAAACGCGCCCCTTTCCACAAGCGCGAGGATTTCTGACTTGAAAGCAAGAGAGCAGAATACCGAGAGCCTCCCGTAAGCGGCAGTGCCCGGCTCTGCTATCAGCCGTTCCGCGACTTCCTTCTGCATGCAAAGCACTGCCCGGCTGAATTCCATCCGCGCAAGCTTGAGGAGTATGGGGGAGGTTATGTAGTAGGGGAGGTTGCCCACCACGGCATTGTACGGCTTTCCTGGCTCGAACTTGAGGAAATCCTGCTCCACCACCTTCACTTTCCTGTGGAAATTGGACCGCAGAAGCTTTGCGAGCCTGGGGTCAAGCTCAACGGCTGTGACGTGCGCCGCGCCTGCGGAAAGAAGCTTTCGCGTGAGCCTGCCGTCGCCTGCCCCGATTTCAAGGACAGACTTGCCCGCAACCTGGGCTGACTCTGACTCGAACTCGAGCACCGATTCGTCAACCAGGAAATGCTGCCCGAGTTTTGGCTTCATGAAGATTCACTCGATTTGCCCGCAACTCCGCGCCCCTTCACATTACTGTGAGCACCTTGGCAGAGTCGTGCTCGATCATTACTGTGTGCTCGCGCTGCGCCACCAGGCCCCTTCCGGTGTCACGAAGAACGGGATAGGGGTGAAGCGCGCCCGAATTCAGAAGCTCCCGAAGCGAGCTGGACAGGGTCAGGCGGGATTTGAACACTCCGGAAAGCCAGCGCTCGGCAAAGGGGAGCGAAAAGTAGTTGTGCACTATGTGCGTGAGAAGCTCGCGGGAGTACTTCATCCGGAGCTTGGGGGTGGACTGGAGCGAGAATATCTCCACCTGCGTGGTGTCAGCCACCCTGCCCGAGCCTGCCGAGGCAAAGGGCTCGATTGCGAATATGTCCCCCTCCTGCAACTCATAGGAAGCGTTTGACTTTATGTTCGGTATTTCCACGCCTGCGTGAAGCGCAAACGGCTCTATCTTGTGGCCAGTGAGGTTCTCAATCGGCTTGAACCCGCGCGAGGTGATTTCCCTTTCTATCTCCTCGCCGATTTTTCCAACCCTTACGCCGGGCTTCATCATGGAAATGGCAGCAGCAAGCGCAGCCTCGGAAGCTTCCACCAGCCTGCCCTGCTCGCCTGAGAGGTCCACGGTGAGAGCGGTGTCGCCAATGCAGCCTTCGATGTGCACGCCTATGTCTATTTTGACCACGTCGGTTTCCCCCACCAGGGTCTTGTTGTCAAGCTCTGGGGTGAAGTGCGCGGCAATGTCGTTTATGGAAATGTTGGCAGGGAAAGCCAGCCTGCCCCCTGCGTCAATTATCATCTTTTCAAGCGATTCTGCAATGTCCAGGAACGACTCCCCTGGAAGCGCGAGCTTGGGAACTTCGCGAAGTATTGAGCCTGCGATCCTGCCTGCCTCGGCAAAATTTTTTTCCATCTTTTGGCGCTCTTCCCCAAGCTCGGCCTCAGTGTGCTCGTGCTGCTCTTCGGCGTTCTCCTCCCCTGCCATGGGCTCTTTTCTGCAGCCTTAGGTTTAAAAGCAGTCGTGAAGAAAAGTAAGCCCTCAAATTTTTCCTCTCTCGTGTAAACCTTCTTCTACATCGTGACGCAGGATTTGCGCAAAANNCTGTCTGGGAAGAGAAAAATTATGACGCTATCGGTAGAATTTTAAGCGCTTACGAAGAAAATGCGGATGTGAAAAAGCATCGCAGGGGTTTTTCGCAGAAGTGCAGCACGCTGCACTCCGATGTGAAAAAGGGAAAAATGACTTCCGGAAGCCCCAGGGAAAGGGGGGTTTGCATACTCTGCGGAGGGGAAAAGGAAGGCGTGCCTGCGCAAAAGGACGCTGCGATTTCATTTTTCCGCTCCTTTCGGAAGCTACTTGGCATGGAAGAGAAGCACACAATAGCCTGCAATGCCTGCCTTCCTCTCTGCCTTCCCAAAAGAGCCGTATTTGAAAAATCGCTTTCGCGCCACAGGCTTTATGCAATGGGATTCGTCTTCTTTCTCCTGGCAGGAAGCGCTGCATTCGGGAGCTTTCCGCTCTGGCTTTTACTGCCAGCAGCAATCGGCGCAGCAATCATCCTTCTCCTTCCCTTTGGCCGCTACTTCCCTGCATTCAAAACCAGCGACGGAAAATGAGCGAATGCGTCTCGCAAGCATTATAAACTTCCTCAGAGATTCAAACGCATGCTTGGGGGGCTGAAAATAAAGTCGGTAATCCTCGCCATATTCTCCCTTATCCTTCTTGCCCCGCTGCTCAACTCCCAGGTCAACTGGGCGGTAACCGAAGCCGACCTTTACATGTGGACTCTTCTTGCGATAGCCATCTGCGCGGCTTTCATCGGCATGGCGTACATGGCTGCCAGGCTGCTGGAAATACAGGTGCTGGAAGCCTGGGTGAAAATCGAGCTCCAGGAGCTGGTGGCAAGCGCGCTCATCGCGGTCTTCTGCGTGGCGCTGATCGCAAGCGTGAACGGCGCTGCGCAATTCCTGGTGGAGCCAGGCGGGAGCGGGGACATAGTGCAGTTCTCGCGCGACTTTTTGCGCGATTCCATCTACGCGGACGGACAGGCCATATACGGTAAGCTGGGCACGGCTTATTTCAACACAGCCAAGGTGGCGTCCTACAGCTACGTGGCTGGCATTTCCATAGGAGTCGCAAGCTTCAGCAAGTCCGAATCCCCGGCAGCAGGGCTCTCGCCGCTGGTAAGCGAACTGGGGCAGGGAATGGACTCGGTGGCGAACTTCATGCTGCTTGCCTCGGCGCAGTCGGCTTTCCTTGGATTCTTCGCAAGCGCATCAGCCTTGATGCTTCCTCTTGGGATATTCCTGCGCTCCTTTTCCCTGACCAGGAAAATCGGCGGGACGGTGCTTGCGGCCGTGATAGCCTCAGCTGTGCTCTACCCGGCAGCCTTCACAGTCTCCAAGGAGGTGTACAACACTTTCCGCGGGAATATGATGGACGAGGCTGCAAACATAAACGTGAAGGCTGCGGAAAACCCGCCTTCCACCGACGTGGTATGCCACCCCTGGATGCAGAGATTCGTGCAAAGCCCGCTGCCCTTCCTCGGAGGCGAGATGGGCTGGTGGCTGACCGTGTGCAGCCCGATATGCGCCCTCTCAGGACCAGGCTTCTTCGCATGCATGAGCGGATGCTACGGCGTAGTTTCTACAGTCTTCTATATAATCAAATCCACCTTTCCGATAATAATTTACTATGCCAAGCTGCTTCCCTTTGCGAACGAATTGGGCAGCCCAGCAAAGCTGCTGGACGGCTACTTGTGGCCAGTGCTGGATCACGCCCTGCCTGCTGTGGCAAAGTTCGGGGTGCTCTCGCTGGTGGTGTTCCTAATACCGCTCATATTCGCGATGGTGATGCTGCGCAACCTTGCCATAACGTTCGGGGGCGAGCCGCAGCTTTACGGCATCTCAAAGCTGGTGTAGATGAGGTTATACGCGTTTGCCGCAACGGCGCTTGTGCTCCTCTCGCAGGCATACGCAGCCTGCCCAACGCCAGGCGACGCGAGCTATGAAGCCGTGTGCACCATAGACAACTTCAACTGCTCAAGCGGCGACGCACTCAGCTTCATAACCATTGCATTCATGCTGGTTACAAGCGCCATAGCCCTGACCTTCATGTATTCCAAGCTCCGCGAGGATGCGGCTGCCGGCATTTGGGCGAAGGACGAGGCTTACAACCTGCTCATTTCCGTGCTGCTCTTCGTCGGGATACTCGCGTTTTTCAGCGGCTCGTGCCAGATTGCGGAAAGCTATTCCGGCATGGATCCCTTTGACGCCTCGCAGAACTACCTGCGGACCCTCACACAGGCAAACGGGGTGAACATACTGCGGGACCTGACTTACGGCAGCATAAACAACCAGCTGGACGCAACGTACTACCTGTACATAGGCTTCACGCCCTTCTTCGGGAACGGCGTTGCCGGAAGGGCGAACATGCGGGCGCACTCCGCGCTCAAGGAATTCCTCATGGACCTGTACATACCCATGCTTGCGAGCCTGAACGCGCAGCTTTACATACTGCAGGGAATACAGTGGGTGGCGTCCTCCATACTGCTGCCCTTCGCATTCGTCATGCGCCTGGTGCCGCCCACGCGCGAGTTCGGCAACATGCTTATAGCGCTGTTCTTCGGGCTTTACATAGTGGTGCCCACAATGTACGCGATGAGCGGCAAGGTGTTCCTGGAGATAACTGATGAGACCCAGCCGTGGGACTGCGTAGCCTGCAACGACATATTCCACAGCTACGGGCTGGACAGCGAAATGGGGAAGGGGACGACCTTCTACAGGATAGGCTCCACCATTCCGCAGGCAGTTTTTCTTCCCAATCTGGTGATAATAGTCACAGTTACCTGCGTGATGTCGCTTTCCAAGGCGCTTCGCGCCATTGCGGTGTGAAAAATGAAACGAACCATGCTGGCAGCTGCATTTGCGCTTCTGCTGCTTGCAGGCAGCGCATCTGCAGTCTGCCAGTCCTATGACCAGAGCTGCACCACAACTGCAGACTGCTGCACCGGGCTGGTGTGCGACTCCGAATCCGCCAAGTGCACGCAGCCAGCCCTCCAATGCTCCATAATGCCCGATACCTACGTCCAACCTTCGATAGAAACAGGAACCGGGGCGACCGCAGGGGGCCCGACCACGAATATCAGCCAGCTTGAGGGCGGGGCAGGAATAATAGGCGCAGGAAGCGGGATATACGGAGTGGGCTGGTTCAGCGACTGGACGACAGCCGGCTTGATAGGGATTGCGATTGCCCTGTCCGTGATAGCGATTGCTGCAATTGTAGGGCACAGCTTCAACCTGCCGGAAGTAAAGGCATTCGTAGACGCCGAGCTGATGCAGGCAGTCGTATCGGTGCTGCTCATAGTGTCGCTCATAGGGCTGGTGGAATTCTTCGATGTGGTGGCAAGGGAAGCCTTGGTGGCTGCGGACCTGCCCACAGAATGCACGACTGCCAGCCCAGAGCCCTGTTACATTACTGCAGCAAGGTTTTACCTGACCACGCTTTACGATACTGGCAAGCAGTACGCAGGCGAGCAGCTTTCTGAGTCCATAAGGAACCAGGCTGCGGCAAGCTTCGGGTTAAGCACGCAGCTGAACTTCTGGCAGCTTCTCTACGCTGGCGGCACCATCAGGCAGAACGCCGGCATGTCCATACCAGCAGAGCGGGCTGGCGCCATATTCGACACGGTCAGCAAGCTGCTGGCAAGCCTGTACGCGCAGAGGTATTTCGTAGACGTCGTTTCCTTCGGCATAGCCCCGATTTTCCTGCTTCTCGGCATTGTGCTTCGCACCTTCTTCTTCACGCGCAAGCTGGGCGGGCTCTTGCTTGCGATTGCAATCTCGCTTTTCATAATCTACCCGCTCACCTATTCATTTGCCTGGTACACGCTCAACGTGACCATTTACGGCGAGAGGACGTTCGCAGCCTTTGACCCCTACTGCCCTGCCGAGTGCACGGCGCGCTACCCTGTGGCGTTTTTCATGAACAGCACGGGCAACGGGGAGCTGGTAAAGTTCGACACCACGCAGGAGCTGATCAGGGCCGGGATAGACGATTCGAATTGGGACAGCGGGGATGTAGGCAATGACGGCACTATCGAATTTCCTGGCTTGGTAGCCTGCCGCGACCTGTCCAAGGCTGGCGTCAGCAAGGGGCTGGCGCAGTATGATGGAGACAAGGGCTTTGGAAGCGGAATACTGGTCGCAAGGCCAGACTCTCAGCCAGGCGCCGAACTGACCGATGCAGCAAAAACCTGGGAACCGGACGAGCTGAAGGGCTATCTCCTGAAACTGGAGGATGGTGAGAGCGCCACAATAGAGGGCAACATCGAAAACAGAATAACAGTGCGCAGCACCACCTTCCCCACCTCGGGCACGTTCGGCTATCAGGTAATGGGGACCAGCTGCAGCGGCTGCCCGGATTACTGCAGGGACGTGCCCTTTCCATCCACGCTTCCTGGCTGCGACATAGCAAAATGCTCGGGGTGCAACGCGGGCTGCAAGATAGTGCGCCAGCGGGACTGCAACGAGGACTGCCCTGGATCGACCTGTCCGCTCTCGTGCAGGACAAAACTTCCTATGGAAAACAAGTGCTATTTTGCGGACGAGATCATCGGAGGCACAGACATACACCCTGCGAACCTCTCAGTGAGCTGCGGAAGCTGCAGCGTGTGCCCTGCCTGGTGCAAGTTCATCACGAATGCAACCGGCACCCCGGAACTCGTCTACAAGGACGATACTGCCTGCTCTACGTGCAACACTGCTTTCGCGAACAGCCTGAAAAACCCGCCAGAAGAACCTTACTGCCCCTCCCAGTGCATGTACTTGACCGAAATAGGGAAGTCATCGAAATGCGACATATTGTGCACAGACCAGCAGACAGGGGTGAGGTGCCCGGATTACTGCAGGCTGGACGTGCTGTCCAATAGCTCCTGGATGTCAATATACGACGTGGACCCGCCCAGCCTCGCGCAGGAGTGCCTGGTGGATGCGCGGATTGCGGCAGCATGCAGCGTCTGCCCAAGCGAATGCAAAACCGAGGTTCCGGCTCCGCCCCAGGAGCAGGGCTGGCTGGCGCAGTGCGCAGCCTACCCGCAAATAGACTACCAGTCAGGGTACTGCCATGACTGCCCGGAGTACTGCCGCTATCAGGACTATTCTTTCATAACGGAATATTCGAATGTGGGAACGGACGCTGGCGGCACTCCGGATGTGTGCCTGGGAGGCAGGCTCAACTGCGACGGGGGAGGAAGCCCGGCTGCATGCGACAGCAGCTGCAAGCAGGCCGGGCCGCCCACCTGCAGGGATTACAACGGGGATGCCGGTGAGCCCGACACCTACTGCAGGAAGTGCCCGGCAGAGACACGCATAACCCTCACATACCTGAGCACGTCAGGCGGAGGAAGCTTCACCGGGCCGCCGCAGCTTAGGCCAGAGTACATCTGCAACGACGCCAGCTGCTCTGCAGGCTGCAGGAGGACGCTGGTGCTGCCAAACGAAACCACACATCCGTCATGCGAAGACGAAGCAACGACTGGCTGCCCGTACGGCTGCAGGGTGATTGGAATAGACAGCTATCTTGATCCGTTGTGCCCTGCATTGTGCGCAGGCTTGTCGCCTTTGTGCAAAGTAGTGGCAGGAGGACCCAACAGCGGCTACATCTGCAACGAGTATCTCGGGAATGGCGACCCGGATGCCCCTGTTTATTACATGTGCTATGGTGTGGACCCAGCCTGCACCAGCTACGGAGACCAATCCGAGTGCGAAAGCGCAGGCTGCTCGTGGCTCTCGGACAATTACAAGTGCTATGGCGAGGGTTCCTGCGACACCTACGCAGATCAAACCGAGTGCGAAAGCGCAGGCTGCTCGTGGCTCTCGGACACCAGCATATACGTGCCCATTGACTTGCGTGAGGATCCGTACGTCGACAGGACCAGCTGCAGGCAGTGCCCTGAGAATTGCAGGATAGACGGCTACTANNCCAAGCGCATGCAGGGTGAGCATTCCGGTTGATCCGCCTCCCCCGGTTGACCCTGGCGCAGTGTGCCAGGCATTCATACCATCTGGCTTGCCATGCGAGAACTGCCCTGCGGCCTGCAGGGGCGACCCCTCGCAAAGGCCAGCTGACTGCCCGGTGGATGCCTGCGGTCCGTACGACTCTGCCACTGGCGTGGGCTGCACTCTTGAGTGCCAGTTCCCAGCAGCGCCTACTGAGGCTTGCGGCAACTGCATTGAGTGCGACTTGGACTGCACCTACTATCCTGCCGTCAGGACGGACTGCTCTGAAATCTGCTCTGACGAGGCGCTGGCAGGGCCTGTGAACATAGCGCCTGACGACTTTCTCAAGAGCCTGCCTGGGGCCAAGGGCGCAAGCGATGTGAAGAACGTGGGCGTACTCATGGTGCCGGCGCTGGTGCTCCCGCTCTTCTGCATAGTGATAGTGGTTGCGTTCATACGCGTGTTCTCCCCCATACTCGGAGGGGACATGGACATACCAGGGCTGGGGAAGATAATATGAGAAGCAGAACGCTTGCATTCACATTTGTTTTTCTCTTTGCTGCAGCCCAGCTTGGGTTTGCTGCAAGAGAGACTGGCATTTGTTATGGCACCATAACGGAATCCTGCTCAGCCTTAGGTTACAATCCATGCGTAG
>DUFS01000075.1 GCA_013331805.1 Microcaldota archaeon
TGCCAAACGGCTGGCGGCTCATCTACACCGTGAAGGGGAACTCTGTTGAGATGGTCGCGGTCATTCTCGAATGGTCTGCCTCGCACAAGAAGTATGAAAAGAGGTTTGGCTACAAGGTCGGATGATGTCTGGGCTGCAAACCGCCCTGCTTTATAATACTTTTAGGCACTTTTAGAGGAGGGAAGGCAGGGCAAAATTTAGAGGATTCTTATCGGCATTTTCCTGCAGGAAAATGTCTGATGAAATTACTGGAGGCAAATTCACATGGCAAAAACACTCGAACTCAAGGTCGCCGAAGCGCTGCAAAACGACGTGGGGCGCGGCTTGGTGCGGATAGACTCCAAGGCACGAAAGGAGCTCGACGTGTCCACAGGGGACATTGTGGAGCTGAAAGGGAAGCGGAGCACCGCGGCACTGGTCTGGCAGGCGCACCCCCAGGACGAGGGACTCAACATAATCCGCATGGACGGCTACCTGAGGCAGAACACCGGCATTGGCCTGGGCGACAAGCTCGTTGTCAAGAAGGCAGAGCTGAAAGAGGCGAAGAAGGTGGTGCTTGCGCCAACGCAGCCCATGAAGTACTCGCCAGGCTTTGACCAGTTCGTGAAGAAGAAGATGATTGGAAGGGCGCTCAACAGGGGCGACACCATATTCATAGGGGTTTTCGGCACCTCGTTCCCGCTCATTGCCGCAGTGGTGCAGCCCACTGGCATTGTGATGGTGAACGAGAACACCGAACTCGTACTCAAGGAGGCTCCTGAAAAGGAGACGGCCCAGGTTTCCACAATAACCTACGAGGACATTGGAGGGCTCAAGGACGAGCTCCAGAAAATCCGCGAGATGGTGGAGCTGCCCATGCGCCATCCCGAGCTTTTCGAGCGGCTGGGCATAGAGGCCCCGAAAGGGGTGCTCATCTACGGCCCGCCCGGCACAGGGAAAACGCTCCTTGCCAGGGCAGTGGCTTCGGAGTCAGAGGCGAACTTCGTGCACATAGGGGGCCCCGAGCTTGTGAGCAAGTTCGTGGGCGAGTCCGAGGAGAAGCTGCGCCAGATATTCAAGGACGCGCAGGAGAACGCGCCCTCGATAATATTCATGGACGAGATAGATGCCATTGCCCCGAAGCGGGAGGAAGCCACAGGCGAGGTGGAGCGCAGGATGGTGAGCCAGCTCCTCACCCTGATGGACGGGCTGCAGGCAAGGGGGCAGGTCATTGTAATCGGCGCAAGCGTCACCGGTGACACGCCAATTCTTGTGAAGGATGACCAGGGGACAAGGCTGGTGGAGATAGGAAAATTCATCGACCCGTTTTACAAGGATGGGGAAGCGGATGAAGAGCGGGAAGTGGAGGATGTTTTTGCGCTCGGCTTTGATGGGACAGAAACCCGGTTCAAATCGAAATTGTTCAGGAACAGCGCTTTCAAGAAAGTGGGGGGGGTCTTCCGGCACAAGGTAAGCGAGATTCATGAAATAAGGTACAGGGGCGGAGTAGTCAAGGCAACCGGAAACCATTCTGTTTTCGTGCGCACGCGGCAGGGAGTCGTTGCAAAGCCGGTAAGCGAGCTTTCCAAAGGAGAGGTACTTGTCGAGATTCCGTTCAAGGTGCAAAAATCTGATGGGGAACTGCCGCTGATAAGAAGCCATGTGTTTCCAAGGCTGGACGGCTATAATCTCAGCCTTCCCGTATCAAAGGCAGGTCTCCTGAGGGAAGCGTACTCCAATGCGCAGGCTTCAGCCACGATGGAAGAGTATGGGCAGATAGCTGTGGCTGCGGGCGTTTCGCTAAGCACGGTACAGGGGTGGCATGCAGAAACGCACGTGCCCAAGCTCTTGCAGACCCAGATGGCATCTTCCATTCCGTCAGAAGTAACTGTCAGCCAGGAACTTGCGCGGCTTCTTGGATACTATGCGGCTGAAGGCTATGCGCGAAAAGAGGTTGACTTCTGCTTTGGAACGCATGAAACAACATACCATGCGGACTTGACTGAAAAGATGCGGAAGGTGTTCGGTGCCAAGCCAGATGTCAGGGTGGCTGGAAGCCGGACCAATATCATTTATGCTTCCAAGCTGCTTGCCTGGTTCTTTTCGACACAGTGCGGAAAAGGCGCCCATAACAAGCATGTGCCGCAGTGGCTCTTCGAAGCCCCGAGGGAAATTTTCACCGAGTTCCTATACGGCTATCTCTGCGGCGACGGATGCAGGTTGGAAGGAGATAAAAGAGGATACCAGGCAACAAGCGTAAGCAGGCAGCTGATACTTGAACTCAACTGGCTTTGCAGGATGCACGGGATAAAAAGCTCAATAAGCACATTTTCGGCAAAGGCAGGCAGAGAGATAAACGGCAGAAGGATAGAAAAGGCGACTAAAGCATGGAGGCTCTTGATAGGGGGCACAAACGACCCGTTTGCGCCTTCTGAAGGGAAGAGACAGCACATAAAGCGTCCGATAATCCAGAGCATACGGAAGATCCAATATGACGGATACGTCTATGACCTGTGCGGCTGCGATAACGAGGCATTTTTTGGAGGGGAGTCCCCGCTTCTTCTCCACAATACGAACCGGCCAAACTCGATTGACCAGGCGCTTCGCAGGCCAGGGAGGTTCGACAGGGAGGTCGAGCTTGGCGTTCCTGACCGGCAGGGAAGGAAGGAGATACTGCAGATACACACGAGGAGCATGCCCCTGGACGACGGCCTGCTGTTTTCAACTGAACCCAAGATTGAAAAGATAAAATCAGGCCTGGAGGAGCGCAAGGTAATGCTCAAGGATTTTGACATCATGGAAAAGTTCCTGAAATCGGAAGAGGCGAGCCTGGACCTTTACAGCCGCGACGGCGCCAAGAAGTACAGGCTGAAAAGGGAGGGCGACAAGGTGGGCGTTTACGAGGGCGGAGTGAACCTGGACGAGATCGCCGCAATCACCCACGGCTACACGGGCGCAGACATCTCCTCGCTTACCAAGGAGGCGGCAATGAAGGTGCTGCGAAGGATCCTTCCGAAAATCGATCTGGAGCAGGAGTTCATCCCGACTGAAATACTGGACAACCTGCGGGTGACGCGCGAGGACTTCTTCAACGCGCTGCGCGAAATACGCCCGTCCGCCCTGCGCGAAGTATTCATCGAAAGGCCCAACATCAAGTGGACCGACATCGGCGGGCTGGATAATGTGAAAAAGGAGCTCAAGGAGGCAGTGGAGCTCCCGCTCAAGAGCCCCGAGGTATTCGCAAGGATGGGAATTCGGCCTGTGAAGGGGATATTGCTTGTCGGATTGCCAGGCACAGGCAAAACGATGTTCGCCAAGGCGGTTGCAACCGAGACAGAGGCGAACTTCATCTCCATAAAGGGGCCCGAGGTGCTCTCCAAGTGGGTCGGGGAATCAGAAAAGGCGGTGCGCGAGACATTCAGGAAGGCGAGGATGGCAACACCCTGCGTGATTTTCATAGATGAAATCGATTCCATAGCGCCGCACAGGGGCGCAGGCGACGATGGCAACCGCGTGACCGAGCGCGTGGTGGACACGCTGCTTACCGAAATGGACGGGCTGACCGGCCTGAAGAACGTGGTCGTGATAGCTGCCACAAACAGGCCCGAGCTTTTGGACATGGCGCTTTTGCGCGGCGGAAGGTTTGACAGGATAATCGAAATCCCGCCGCCAGAGGAAAAGACCCGCCTGGAAATATTCAGGATACACAGCAGGAGCATGCCATTGGGAAGGGGGCTGGACTTCGAGGAGCTTGCCAGGAAGACCGACGGCTACACAGGAGCCGACATAGAGAACACCTGCAGGGAAGCCGGCATGGTTGCAATCAGGAGGGGCGTGGATGTGAAGGAAGTCACCAAGGCGGATTTCGAAGAGGCTCTTTCAGTCGTCAAGCCCTCGATTACCAAGGCTTACGTGGACAAGATAAAGAAGTTTGCCAAGGGCGAGATAAACTCCATGTACCGTTAGGTGTTTCTCATGGATGGCATGCACATAGGAAGGGACGAAGCGATAGAAATACTGGTGTCAGTGCTTGCGATATCGCTTACACTGTCATTTTCCACATCCGGACTGAACCTGGAGCCCTCGCTTTTCATCTTCCACATGGCAGCTTTCACCATAACCATTGGAAGCGGGTTTGTGCTCCACGAGCTTGCGCACAAGTATTACGGAATAAAGTACGGGGCAAAGGCGCGCTTCAAGGCCTGGCCAACAATGCTGGCGCTTGCGCTTGGCCTTGCTATCGTTCCTCAGATTTTCGGGTTCCGCCTTCCTGTCTTCATAGCCCCGGGTGCGGTCTACATATACGCAATGAGGCATATCAGCGCAAAGGAAAACGGCATTATTTCCCTTGCAGGCCCTGCGATGAACTGGCTTTTGGCAGGCATTTTCTTCGTTATTGCCCTTGCATTCCCGGGGAATGCGATAATCTACACAATTGCAAGGCTTGGCGCAATGGCTAACATGGGGCTTGCGATGTTCAACCTGCTCCCGATTTTCCCCCTGGACGGAAGCAAGGTGCTTGCCTGGGACTTTAGGATTTGGATTGCCGCGTTCGGCTTTTCCCTAATTGGGGCAGGCGCGCTCGGGTTTTAGCCTATGGAAAAGATGAAAGGAGCTGAAGCAGTCCTTCGCAAGGTTTCCTTTCTCGGAATTCCTGCAGTGGAAAAGCTCCGCATTGGAAAGAAATACCGGGTGAAAGAGCTGGACAGGCGGATAAGAGCAGGCAGGACCAAAAGGGAGGCCCGGCTGCTTTCGCGCGCAAAGGATGCAGGCGTGCTCTGCCCGGTTGTTTACCAGGTCGGGGAATTTTCCATCCGCATGAAATACCTGAAAGGGAGAATGCTTCACCACGAGCTGCAGAGGAGGGAAATCAGGCAAGGCGAAATTTCCGAAGCTGCGGGAATACTCGTGAAGCTGCATTCGGTTGATGTTGTGCATGGGGACTTCACGCCTGCGAATTTGATGCTGACAACAGGTGGAATGGCTGTAATTGACTTCGGCCTGGGCGGAATTTCGAACGACAAGGAGGACAAGGCAACCGACATTGTAATGATGAAAAAGTCCCTTGGGACTTTTTCAGAAGTGGAGCGCAACTCCACTAAGATGAAAAAGGCATTGGGCTCATGCGGCTCGAAGTTTGTTGAAGCCTATTCAAAATCCGGCGGAATGAAAGCTGTTGTGCGCATGGTTTCCGAAATCGAAAAGCGCGCAAGGTACATGGAAAGGGGATAGGCAATGGCAAGGGAATTGAAAAAAAGTGACAACGAGCGGATCGAATCCGACATTGCCCAGTTCCATGAGAACGTAAAGGAAGTCAAAATCACTCCTGAAAACGAAGGAATAATCGAGTTGGCGAAAAAATACTGCGAGGACACTGCTTATTTCCTGGGAAAGAAGGACTTTGTGACCGCATTCGGCTGCATCAACTACGCGCACGGGCTCATCGACGCATTCAGGAAGCAAAAAAAGGCATAAACCAAGCTTTTTATTCGTATTGGGGAATAAACAACCAACTTTAGGCTATTAGGTGACTTATTGGGATCAAGACCGAGGAAATGGAAAAAGAAGGGGAGAATGCGCTGGAAGTGGCTTAAAAAAAGGCGGAAGCGCCTGAAGCGCAAGCTCAAGCGCCGCGTTGGCGAGCTGTAAGCTTAGGTTAGGACTGAAAATAATCTTGAATAGCGGAAGCCAGACTGACTAGGATATTTACCGGATTATCGCGCCAAGGGAGGCCAGGTCGCGGAAAAAGCCGTGATAGGAATCGGAGACGCACTCTGCTCCGATGATTTTCGCCTGCCCTCCTGCTGCAAGTGCGGCCACGGAAAGCGCCATGGCTGCCGCGGCATTACCTTCTGCGTTGATTTCCGCCCCGGCCAGTNNTGCCTCCCTTGACAAGAAGCTCCCCTCCCTTATCTGTGAAGGAAGCGCCCATCTTGGAAAGCTCGCGCATCACGATTCGCATCCTGGCCCCTTCAGATCTCCCAAGCGAGCCCATATTCTTGATCGATGTCTCGCCAGCGGCAAGGGACGCAAGCACAAGTGCGTGCGGAAGCAGCCTGCCAAGCTCTGGAGCCGAAAGAGAAGCAGAAGAAAGGCTGCCTGCAGATGAGAGGAAATTTCCATTCCTGGAATGCGCTTCGGCTCCGAATGAAGTAAGCAGCTTTTCCAACGCCGGATCGGGCGGCATGCCTTCGACCTCTATCCTTCCTGCCACAGCGCCTGCAAGCAAAAGGAAGGAGGATAGGTATGAGCTCGGGGGGACTTCAATCTCGCCAGGGGGCGCGTACTCCTGGCCGCCCTGCACGTACAGGAAATCGCTCCCCTCGCTGCTGAAGGATATGCCGCACTTTTTCATCACTCCTATGGTCTGCCCAACGTATTCCCAGCCAGGCATTTGCCCTTCGATCCCTATTTCCGTGTCATCCATGCGCAAGGGAGCGCAGAGAAGCAGGCCTGAAAGGAACTGCGTGCCCAGCTGGGAAGGGTAAACCATCTGCTCAACGCTGATTGGACCTTTTATCCTGACTGGGAGGAACCCGGAGGGGGTGAAGCAGGTTGCGCCCAGCCTCTCAAGGTAACCCACATAGGGCTCTATGGGCTTTTTTCCCAACTGTCCGGAGCCAGACAGCTCCACTTCTTTGTCGAAAAGAGAGCAGAGGGAAATGAAGAGCTTGAGCGTGGTGTTGCTTGCGCCGCAAGCGAGGATGGGTGGGGGGAAAATCTCCTCCGCGCCGAACACGTCTGCAACCGTTCCTTCCGTGACTATGTCCGCTCCAAAGGCGTTGCACGCCGATATTGTGGCATCAATATTGGGGGAAGGCGGAAGATTGGAAACCACGGTCTGGCCAACAGCAACCGAGCATGCGAAAAGAATCCTGTGAGGGGCTGCAACTGAGGCTGGCGCGCGGATTTTCCCTGCGATTATCGAACGGCGGATCAACCTTTCCACACCAAAGGTTCGCATACGCCTTTTTTATTCCTTTATCTGGAGAATTCCGCTGGGAGGGAAATGGGCAAAACAAAAGAAGGGGGCATGCTGCTCTCGGTTCCAAATGGGGTTTTCTACAATCCGGAGATGGAGCTTTGCCGGGACCTTTCGGGCCTGTGCCTCGGCGCACTCGGGGGAAAGCTGTCCGTGGTGGACGCCATGTGCGCAACCGGGGTGCGGGGCCTGCGCTACAGGAAGGAAAACGGAAACGTGTCTTCGCTTGCGCTTGTGGACATGAGCAGCAGGGCGGTGGCAGCCGCGAAAAGGAATGCGGCGGCGAACAGGGTGAAATGCACTGTGGCAAAAAGGGACGCCTGCGAGTATCTCCGCAATAGGGGATTTGACTTTGTCGAGCTTGACCCGTTCGGCTCCCCTGCGCCCTATCTTCACGACGCGGCAAAATCTTTCAGGGAAAAAAAGCAGGGATTCCTTTCGGTCACCGCAACTGACATGGCTGTGCTTTGCGGCGCGCACCATGCTGCCTGCATGAAATACTACGGAGCGGTTCCCCTTGACAACGAATTCTGCCACGAGAACGCGGTAAGGATACTGGCAGGAAAGGTCATACTCAACTGCGCGCCCTTCAACCTCTCTGCCGAGCCCATATTCACGCTGTCCCACAGGCATTACGTTAAAATGATATTCGAACTCAGGCGGGGCTCCGAAGGCGCTGTGGAGTCGGTGAAACGGCTGGGTTTTGTATCCTACTGCCCTGCGTGCTGCTTCCGCGAGGCAAAAAGGCTGGTTGCTATCGAGCGCTGCCCGTCCTGCGGCCATCTTCTCCAGTATGCCGGGCCGCTTTACACAGGAGCGCTTTGGAGGGAGGATACCCTGAAATCCATGCTCAGGCTCAATGCAAAACGCGTCTACCGCAAGCGCGCCCAAATCGAAAAGCTTCTGAACACCATGATTTCAGAAAGCGGCATACGCGCATACGGCTATTATGATTTGCATACGCTGGCCAAGAAACTCTCGGTCAGGATAAAGGGAATGGAAGAGATGCTGGCTGACTTTGCCGCAGAGGGCCTTTCCGCCTCCCGAACGCATTTCTGCCCTACTGCAATCAGGACTGACGCGCCGCACAAGAAAATAATCGAGCTGGTGAGCAAGTGAACGATCTTGAGACAATAGAAAAAATACTCGCAATGAAAAAAATTGCCGTTGTGGGGCTTTCGGACAATCCGGAAAGGCCTTCCTTCGTTGTCGCAAAATACCTCGAGGAGAAAGGATACGAGATAATACCTGTCAACCCTTCAATCGACTCCTGGCTCGGCCATAAAAGCTTCCCTGACATCCCTTCCGTGCTCCAGAAAATCGAGGTAGTGGACATATTCAGGAAAAGCGAATCAGTGCCGGAAATAGTCAGGCAGGCAATAGCGGTCGGGGCAAAGGCTATCTGGATGCAGGAGGGAGTGGTGTCTGAGACTGCAGCTGAAGAAGCAAAGGCTGCCGGGCTCCTGGTTGTCATGGACAGGTGCATGAAAAAAGCCCACGAGGCTTTTTTCAGAAGTGGAAGCGAATCCGCTTCCACTCAGATCAAGAAGGAGCACGAGAAAAGGCAGGCAGAACCACGTTGATTACCCTACCTCGCAATATATAACCATTCTTGTCCAAACAGAAGAAAAGATTAACAATTGTTAACGTGGTGGCATGCCTCTTGCAGAATTCATAGTCGCATTCCGCGAAACATTTGAAATCGCGCTTGTGATAGGCATAATGCTCGCCTACCTTCACAAGACGAAAAACTCAAAGCACTCTGGCGCGTTATACCTCGGGATAGCGCTTGCTGTGATTGCCAGCGTGCTTGCAGCAGCCGCCATCAACCTTGCCGCGGAATGGTTTGAGGAGAATGAGGCGCTATTCGAAGGCACGGTGCTTGTCATCTCGGCCGTGCTGGTGACATGGCTCGTTCTTTGGATGTTGGAACAGAAGGACATAATTGGTAGAATTAAGAAAGGGCTGAGGGTGAAGATTGGGCGGAATGAAAAGGCGGGGCTGGTGGCATTCGCATTCGTTGCGGTTTTCAGGGAAGGGGCGGAGATGGTCCTATTCTTGTGGGGCATCTGGGCCTCCACTGGGGCGATAAGCGTTGCGGGCGCAATTGCAGGGGGCGCTGTGGCGCTTCTAGCCGCCTATGCGTTTTTCACAAGCGCGCTGAAGCTGCCCCTGGGAAAATTTTTCACCTATACTTCCATTGTATTGGTGCTCCTGGCAGCCGGGCTTCTGTCGCAGGGCGTGCATGAGCTCCAGGAAGCCAAGGTGCTTCCAACCGCAATCGAGCATGTCTATGACATCACCCCTTCCCCAAACGCGGATGGAAGCTTTCCCTTGATGCATGAAAAGGGCGCAATCGGGGGGGTACTCAAGGGCCTTGTTGGCTATGACACCTCGCCCTCGCTTGAGCAGGCAGCGGCCTATTTCATTTACCTCGGGTCTGCCCTGCTTCTCTACAGGCGTATATCCGATCGCTGAAAACAGGTTCGGTGTTTATTAACGTTTATTCTTACAATTCTGCTGCACGCCATAGTAGCTCAACCTGGGAGAGCAATCGGCTGAAGAACTGCCTGCTGGATAGAGGGATGCTGGATTCCCCAAAACCCGCAGGAGGTTTTGGGACCGATGTGTTGCTGGTTCAAATCCGGCCTATGGCATGACAAAATTGCGGAGCAATTTTGGCAGACAGGGGAGCAGCGGCTCCCATGGATCGGAATTTCGCGCGAGCGAAATTACGAAATTTGCCTCGGTAGCTCAGTCATTTCTTGAGGGTAAGCCTCTTGAGACTGAACGGTAGAGCGATGGACTGTTACCGCGCGTTTGCGGCGGAAATCCATAGGTCGAAGGTTCAAGTCCTTCCCGGGGCGCTTAGAGCGAATCGGGAGCAGTGGAACGATGCGTCGTTCCGCTCAATCCCGGGCGTACCGAAGTTCGGCACGGGAGCAGTGGTCGCAAGACCGCTCAATCCCGGGGCGCTTTTTTCCTTAAGCGGCCAGCCTCATTTTCCCGATATTTTGATTAAGGATTTTATTCAGGATTTTCTGCCCGAGGAATGCCGGCTTCCCATCATTTTATAAAACATGATTCCCTGCCTTGGCAACTGAACGCTTTTTTACCCTTTTCCTTGCAAATGGAGCACAAGGTTGATGCCATGATTGACAAGGAAAAAATCCAAAAGGAAGAGGAGGCTGTTGCAGCGCTTGTGGACGAGTTCAACTCCAAGCTTACCTCCGAAATGAAGGGGCGCCCCTATCTCCTGGTGCTCTCCACATTGTACGAAGTGGAGCGGGAAGGGAACAAGAGCAAGATAGCCGCGCAGTGGAACTGGCGCACGAACATCGACAGCAGGACAGAAGGGAGGAAGGAATCCGACATAGAAACCGGCAGAAAGATGATGCTTCTTCTCATTGACCAGCTCAAAGACGTGGTGGAGCGGCCCAAGAACGGGCTCAAGGGCCGCTACAAGCTCTGAATACCGGCTAGAAGACAAGGCAGGAATCTTGGGCAAATGAGCCGGATGATAGCTCTTCTTCTATCTGGAGGAGCCGGTTGTACTTTGCCGTCCTCTCTGCACGGGCACATGAGCCTGTTTTTATCTGCCCGCAGCCTATGCCCACCGCAATGTCGGCAATCGCAGTGTCCTCGGTTTCACCCGAGCGGTGCGACACTATTACGCCCAGCTTGTGCTCCTGGCAGACCCTGGCAGCCTGAAGCGCCTCGGAAAGCGTGCCCACCTGGTTCACTTTCAGAAGGAGCGCGGAAACTGAGTTGCGCAGGATTGCGGATTTGAGCCTGTCCACATTGGTCGCCAACAAGTCATCGCCAACGATCTGCACCTTGCCTGAAAGCCTTTTGCGCAGGGCTGCAAAGCCTTCAAAGGACTCCTCCTCAAACGGGTCCTCCAGGCTGACAATCGGAAACTCCTTTGCAAGAGACACGTAATAGTCGGAAAGCTCTTCTGGGAAGAGCAATTTGCCGTCTATTGAGTATTTCCCTGTTTTTGATTCGTAAAATGAGGATGCTGCTGCGTCAAGGGCGAGCTTGACCTCCTTTGCATATCCGCATTCCTTTATGGCGGACTCCAAAAGCCCCAATGCCTCGCGGGAATCCGAGCAGGGGGGCGCAAACCCTCCCTCATCGCCCAGTGAGATGGAGCCCTTGCCGTATTTTTTCGTTATCTTGTGGGCAAGTGAATGGTAGATTTCAGCTCCTGCCCGGAGGGCATCGGAATAAGCCTTGAAATGGAGCGGGAAGATCATGAATTCCTGTATTGAAATCCCGTTTGCGGCGTGCTTGCCCCCGTTGAGCACATTCATCATGGGAGCCGGGATCTTCTTTTTCCCAAACCTCCTGTAAAGGCTGACGCCGTTTTCGGACGCAGCGCACTTTGCTATTGCGAGCGAAACCGCAGTCGTGGCATTGGCCCCGAGATTGGACTTGTTCGCTGTGCCGTCCAGGTCGCACATCTTCTGGTCAGCGCGCTTCTGGTCCCCCACTTCCATGCCTGCCAAAGCCTTTGCAATGGGTCCGTTCACGTTGCCCACTGCCACCTTGACGCCCTTTCCGCCGTACCTTTTCCCCCCGTCGCGAAGCTCCATTGCCTCGTGGCTGCCGGTCGAGGCTCCGGACGGCGATGTGGCCCTGCCAAAGCCTTTTTCGGAACGCACCTCTGCCTGCACCGTTGGGTTGCCCCGCGAGTCGAGAACTTCGCGTGCGAAAATGCGAGTAATCTTGGTCAATCCACCCACCCGTACCAAGGCTTCCACTTTATACTTAAAAAAACGATTGGGTCGGAAAAGCGGCTTACTTCTTCTCGATGGAAAGCCTGACGCAGGACTCGTCTATCTCCCACTCCTTGGAAAAGCCGCCTGCGTGATGCGCGAATCCAACGGTCTCTGCGTTCACCTGGGAGGCAAGAGCCGAAGTGTGGCGCTTGAGAATTGAAAGGAGCTCCTTCCCGTCGGTTTCGATGTGCAGCGCTATCCTGTCTTGCTCAAGCAGCTTTCTCTCCTTTCGCATGATCTGCACGCGCCTTGCCACCTCGCGGACCATGGCCTCCTCGTAAAGCTCCTTTTTTATTTCGGTTTTCAGGAACACCCTCCCCCCTTCGAATTGGGAGATGGCAAAGCCTTCTGATTTTTCCTGCACTTCCACCATGTCCCGCTCCACTGCGAATTTTCCCGAGGCAAGAATTGTCTTCTCCTCGGAAGAAAGCCACGCAGCAAGCTCGGATGGCGGGATGCTGCCAATTGCGACAAGTGCGGCAGGCGAATCCTTCTTGAAAGCAGCCCCGACCTTGGACTTGTTGATTGTGACAGAATGCTCTGTCCTGGGCTGCTTGCCCGCCTTTGCGCTTCGCGCGTTTGAGAGCGACTCGATGAGCGTGGACAGGTGCTCGACTGCGGAGAGGACTTCGGTGGATTCAGAAACCACCCGTATCTCCTCGACCGGCCAGCGAAGCGGGATGGAAGCCTTCTGCCTGCACGACGCTGCCGCGGTGGCTATCCCCCTTGCGATTTCAAAGCGCCGCTCCAGGAGCTGGTCAATTTTCTTCTTGTCGGATTCCGGGAAGCCGCAGAGGCTTATGGAATCCTTGCGCTCGAATTTCTTGAAGAATGACAGGTAGACGGATTCGGATATGAAAGGTGCAATGGGGGAAAGGAGCCGAAGCGCGTCGAATACGGCGTAATAGAGCACTGCCATGGCCGAGCAGCCCTCCCCTTCCTCATCTATCCTCTGCTTCGCGATCTTCATGTAAAAGCGGCTTATGTCCTCGACCAGGAAATCCCGGGCTGCGTTTGCCGCCAGGTGCGGCCTGTGGGTTTCAAATGCGGATTCGCAGGCCGACACAGTGCCGGAAAGTCGGGAAAGCAGCCACCTGTCCTCGGGCTTCAAAGATTCATCAGCAGGGAGGATGGGCTTGCGGTCCGAAGGATAGAATCTTGACATGAACACTCCGAGGTTGTATATGGTCGAAAGCGAGCGGTGGGATTCCTTCACCTCGCTCCAGTTGAAGCGCAGGTCGTCCCACACGGTGTTTGAAAGCGACCAGAGCCGAAATGCGTCAGCCCCGTACTTTTCCACCACTTCCTCAAGTGGCACGAAGTTGCCGACGGACTTGGACATCTTCTCCCCCTTCTCGTCCACGAAAAAGCCGTGCATCAGGCAGACCTTGTAGGGAATTTCGTTGTTCAGCACCACTCCTGATCCCAGAAGCGAGTAGAACCAGCCGCGCGTCTGGTCCTTGCCCTCGACTATGAAATCCGCCTTGTGGAACACTTTGCGCTCCTCAAAGGTAAGCTGCGCCCAGACCGAGTTTCCGGAGTCGAACCAGACGTCCAGCACGTCAGGAACCCGGTGCATCTGCGAGCCGCATTTGGTGCACTTGAACTTCACGGCATCAATATACGGCCTGTGCAGCTCCTGGACCTTGTGCGCAAGCTCTTCCGCAGAGCCTATGACCTTGAGATGCGAACAATTGCCGCACTTCCAGATTGGCAGCGGTATGCCCCAGTAGCGCTGCCGCGAGATGCACCAGTCGGGCGCCGAGGCGACGAATTCGCGGAAGCGCGTCTTGGCAAAGTGGGGCTGCCACTCGCAATGCTCTATTTCCTCCAGCATTTTTTCCTTGAGCTTGGAAACCGAGATGAACCACTGGTCTGTGGCAATGAATATCAGCTGGGACTTGCAGCGCCAGCAGTGCGGATATCGGTGCGTAACTGCGCTCCTGTGCACAAGCGCTTTGCAGGACTCGAGGTCTGCAATCACCTTCTCCGATGCTTCGCGCACGTGCATGCCTTCGTAAAAGCCGCCCTCGGCAGTGAATTTGCCAGCCGTGCTGACAGGGGAAAATATCTCTATCCCGAACCTTTTTCCAATTATAAAGTCTTCAGGGCCATGGCCTGGCGCGCAGTGCACCAGCCCGCTTCCGTCCTCAAGCGTGACATACTCGTCGGAAAGAACAACCTTGCGTGCGAATTTTTTCCCTATCTTTTCCTGGAGCGGATGGATGTACTCGGTCTTCTCAAGCTTTTTCCCCGAAATTTCGCCCAGCACTGTCGCGGACTTGCCCACAAGCGACATCAAATGCTCCAGCCTTTCCTTTGCCACTATCCAGGTCTCGCCATCCACCTTCACCTTCACATAGGTGTAGACCGGGTGAGCCATTATCGCCATGTTGGACACCAGCGTCCAGGGCGTGGTGGTCCAGATAATGAAGTATTCGTTTTCTGACCCCTGCACTTTGAACTTGACGTAAATCGAGGGGTCGGACTCCTCCCCATACTCGAGCTCGTAGTTGGCAAGAGTGGTTTCGCAGCGGCTGCAGTAGGGCACCACGTAGACCCCCTCGTGCAGCAGCCCCTTCTCGTGCGCCGTTGCGATCGTCCTCCAGGATGACTCGATGTAGCTGTCCTTGTAGGTAACGTAGGGGTTTTCCCAGTCCATCCACACGCCAAGGCTCGAGAACTGCCCGCTGATAACGCCGATGTACTGGGTTGCGAATGCCTTGCACTTTTCCACGAACTTCTCTATCCCGATTTTCTCAATTTCGCGCTTGTTGGTGAGCTTGAGCTCCTGCTCCACCTTCACCTCGATGGGAAGGCCGTGCGTGTCGAAGCCTGGCTGGGCCCGCACATTCCATCCCTTGGCCCTCCTGTAGCGGCACACCGCGTCCTTTATGCACTTGTTCCAGGCAGTGCCGGGGTGTATCTGGCCAGTGGCATAAGGGGGCCCGTCGCAGAAATAGTAGGGCTTTCCCGCCAGGGCAGCCTTTTTTGCCTTCTCGTATATTTTCTCCTTTTTCCAGAAATCGGCTATCGACTCTTCAAGCTTTGGCTGGTTGTGCAAAATGAATCACCCTGGCGAAACGAAGAAACGCGCAAGAGAGGAGAGCGCCGGGACCGCAAGGCAAAGCGGCAGGAAAAAAAGCGGGAGGACAGTGGAAAGCGCGTAAAAGGAAAATGCGGATGCCAGAAACGAGGCGATCACAACCACAAGGTAGAAATACGCGGAGTCGGGCGAGCCCAGTCCCGCCTTGCCCAGGTATTGCAGCGCGAAAAAACCTGCCAAGGAAAGCGCGAAAAGCGACACGGCATAGAGTGGCGAAACCCTGCCCTGCGAATCGAATAGGACAACCAGCCCGACTGCTGCCAAAGAAAACACAAGGCAATACTCGAAATCCCCGAATTTCACGATCATCACTTCGCTAAATACAGAGGCTAAACATATTTAAGCCTGTGGAAATAAAGCTTCGCGGGAGGATTATGTCAGAATACACGCCCTGGACCGAGAAATACCGGCCCAAAACCCTCAAGGACATTGTGGGGCAGAAGGAGATCACACGCCTGCTTTCAGCCTACGTTAAGGAGAAGAACATGCCCAACCTGCTTTTCGCAGGACCGCCAGGCATTGGGAAGACCACTGCGGCCCTTGCCCTTGCGCGCGACTTGTACGGCGAAAACTACCGCGAAAGCATTCTCGAGCTAAATGCCTCGGACGAGCGCGGCATAGACGTGGTGCGGGGCAAGATTAAGGACTTTGCAAGGACCGTTTCGCTTTCCGATGTGCCCTTCAAGATAATCTTCCTGGACGAGGCTGACTCGCTCACCAATGACGCGCAAAACGCGCTTCGCAGGACAATGGAGCTCCACGTGAACGTGACCCGCTTCATACTTTCCGCCAATTACTCCTCAAAGATAATCGAGCCATTGCAGAGCCGCTGCTCGGTGTTCCGATTCAGGCCCCTCACGCACGAGGAGTCGACCGAGATGATCGAGAGGGTGGGGCGCGCAGAGAAGCTGAAGCTGGACAAGGGGTCGATCGAGGCTCTTCTCTATGTTTCAGAAGGGGACATGCGAAAGGCGATAAACGCGATGCAGGGGGCGTCGCTTCATTCAGCGGCACTCAGCGCCGAAACCGTCTACAAGAGCGCGGCAAGGGCTGAGCCTGCCGAAATCAAGGAGATGATGGAGCTTGCGCTTTCCCGCAAGTTCGTGGAGGCAAGGAAAAAGCTCCACCAGCTCATGATCTCCTACGGAATGTCCGGCGAGGACGTGCTCATCCAGATGTACCGCTCCATTGACTCCTTGCAGCTTTCCGAGAGGGAAAAGGTCGCGGTAATGGACAAGATAGGCGAGTACAATTTCCGCCTTGTCGAGGGCGCGAACGAGCTCATCCAGATCGAGGCGCTCCTCGCGCAGTTCCTGCTGATAAAGTAGATCTCGTTTTTTCGTGGTGCTGATACACGAGATGGAGGAGCTAAAAATTAGTCCCAACTTCTCTTAGAACTTTTTATTTTTTAAACTCCTAAGTAGTTTCATGTATTCTTCTCTCTGCTTTTCCATAGCTTTTCGAAATTCACGAGAGATTTTATCTTCGTCCATTTTAATCATCCTTTTCTTTTTTTAATATCAATATGTATTTATTCATCTCGGCTATTAGCTCTTTTGAGATTTTTTCTTTCTTTTTCATAGTAGCCAGTTCTTGCAATAAGCGATACTGGTTATCATACATTTCTCCTAATTTATTGATAATTACTCTTTCGTCCTGTTCCTTCTTTAATTCCGTATTTCCATTTGGATATAAACTTTGTATGCTCATAATTCCATGAAAGCCAGACATTACCCCACCAACTAATAGAAGAATTCCATAGTCATTCAAGAATAACGCTTCATTCGGGTCTAAGACTTTAATTCCAAAAACTTCTATAAAAACTAGAAAAAGCAGCACTAACAAAACTAATCCAGACCAAAAAGAAATTATGCCAAGGATGAACCGCAATCCCCTTTCAGGTTCTATTCTCTTTTTCAAAAATTCAGAAACGGCAAACGCGAGAACTGCTAGGACAGATAACCCAACAACAACAGAATTGACAAATGACGCCATTTCAAGACCTATATATTAGCAAATTTAACCAAAATAGCACCGACGACTGCACCTATACCCAAATAGAAGATAGCTGGATAAGTGACTCCAAGAAACGAATTCAAATTAGATGTTAGCATGTAAAGGATAACTGCCCCTATGAATGCCCCCCCAATAAGCCGTTCAGTCTCAGTCATAGTTTTCATTATCCCTGTATCGTTTTTATCTCTTCCCCTTACCTCGTTTCCACTAACCATTTTTACCTACCTCCTTGTTTCTGCACCCAGAGTCGAACGCCTGCACCCAAAGTCAGTCATTTTGACCACTTTAGGTGCAAAGCCAAATTGATACAAA
>DUFS01000083.1:0-3240 GCA_013331805.1 Microcaldota archaeon
GAAAGATTAGGCTCTGCCGAGCCTTTTGTGCATGGCACCGACATCAAAGATACTCATAGGTGGGCGGGCATCTTGCCTAATGCCTCGATTCACCCAGTCAAGCATGATTTTCTTAACTCTCTCAAATTCCTCCCTGCCCACCTCAACGTTACAAATCGCGTATGACAGATTTTTGGCGTTAAAGCAGAGTATGCCCCCGCGCACGTTCTCGCAGTTGTGGCAGAAGTAGCAGTCAGTGCAGTTACGGCTGCTGTCCACTTCAAAACAGCGCGAGAGCTTTTTCGAGTAGAAGCATTTGAGACAGAACGAGGACTCGTGCGTAAAGCATGACCCAAAGACATGTTCCGATGTCCTGGTCCAGTCTGAAAATGCGGAGTATTTGGAATAGACCATCGTAAAGACGCTCAATGCGTGGCTGGAGTGGAAAGTCTGGCAATCCTTCACGTTTTCGTTTTTCCCGACTCTTATCTCTGGCGTGAAATAGGCAATTGGGCCGATAGCGCCAGGAATGCTTTTCCAGGAAATTTCTTCGATTATTCTTTGCGGAAGGGGAAACTTGCCCAGAACCTCGGCCTCCTCCTCTTTCACCAGCCTGTCCACAGGATACATCCCAAAATCATAAAGCTCGGAATAGGCAATATCTTTACTTGAAACAAACGACTTCCCATGATACCTCTTGTGTATGTGCTCCTTCATCCAGCCTTCGTATTTGGAAATGGCATCCAGTCTCTGACCAAGCAAAAGCTCGCTTGTCCTTCCAAGTGCCTTGTCAAGGGGAGCGGAATCCCAGGCTCTCTCTGCCGCTGCATTTTTTGCCGATTCTTCAGCTTCCCTGGGTAGCCGACTTTTGCTTTTTCCGACCAGCTCAATAAGTGTTGGTAGGCGCTTTTTTCCTCTAAGTTCTTCGGCTATTTCCGAAAGCAGCTTTTCCTTGAGCCGTAAATACTTGTCCGGTGCAAGGCGCAGGTTTCCTATGCAATGATTGCCTCCTTTCAGATTAAAAGAAAACATGCACTCCTGGCAGTTGGACATGTTGTGAGAGTAGTAGCAGTCGCTTGAGTTGTCCCCCCTCCATAACTCGAAGCAGCGGTTGTCTTTGTGGCCTGCGTTGGTGACTTTCAGGGCGTGCTTGCACTCGGCAATGCCCTCGCACCCGAATGCATCCTCGGAATACTTTACTATGTTGCTGTGGACTACGTATTTCGAATCGCTTACGAAACCCGATTCCAGGACATAAAAGGAATCGATTACGCTGGAACTCCTGGAGACATACGAGGAGTTACCCAGTATCTCGTTTCCAGCATAATAGGCCCGTTCCCTTACAGCATCGAAAAGCGAGTCAATATCCTTTATTGAATTTACGTTAAGGGGCTCGCGGCCCAGCGTGTCCATGGCCTCTTCGAATGAGGCAAATTTGGAGTCCTGCGCATATTCCCTTATGTAATAGGTGACTTCTTTGCCACTGATTGTAGACTTCCTGTGCGCAAGTTCAACAGTGTTTTCCTTGAGCCAGGCTGAGAAATCCGAAAGGGGGCCAACCTCCTGGTGGAGAAGGACCTTACAGATGCTGCGCCATCTTTTGTCAAGAGTATCATTGAGGAATGCTGGGTCTTCCATAAAATTTGATTTTGTAATGCCCTGTATTAAAGCATGTCCTATTGACTGGCTTATTTATACGCATGCTTCCTGTGCTTGACGTTCAGCCCCAGTTTCTTCAAAAGCTCAGCTGTCGTTATGCCTCTGCCTTCGGCTATTTCGCGCCTACCCTGCTCTATGCCGCGCTTGGTTGCATCCGTGAGCTTGCCTTCTGGACTTGACATGGTAATCTACTTCACCAAACTCTTCACAGCTGCAACGAACTCTTCCGCGTCCTCCACATACTTCTTCGCTTCTGAGTAATGGAACGCTTTCTTCCCATAGTCAGCGCCGCTCTTGTCGGACATCGCTTTTTGCAGCAGCCTGATAAATCTCCTGTTCTCGCTTCCAAGCTTGCCCTGCTGCAAAAGCTTTGAGAAGATTGCCGGAGCATCATCGTGCCGGGTTGCCTTTACGCGCAGGAATTTCAGGCTGATGGCATCGTTCGCCCTTATGATTGCGTGGATGGCAAGCGAACAGCAGACAATGGCCGCTGCCTCATCGTTTTCAGCCATCCCAAGCTTGTCCTTTGCCGAAACAAGCCAGGATTCGGCCTCTCCAATCGCCCTTTCCGCAGTGTCGGTCATACCAGCCTCACCTTCTTTTTGTCCTTTAGGAAGTCGTCGAACTCTTCCCTTGAATCGAATGTAATAGGAACCACCTTAACACCATATTTTTCGTAGAGACTGGATATAAATGAAGAGGTGTCGATTTTCTTCTTAACGAACAAGGCAATATCCACATCGCTTTCGAGCTTCTCTTGGTTTCTTGCGACGCTTCCGAACAAGTATGCCCTTGCTATCTCCTCCTTTGCCCGGAGAAGTCTTTTTAGCTCTGGGATGGACAGAGCTTGCGGTGATTTGCTCAGGGCGAGGATTTTGAGGATAAGCTGCGAGAACGGGCTTCTTTCTTTGTATTGGACTGCCCTGCTCTTCCCAATCAACACGACATCGACAATCTGCGCCCTCTCGAACTTTTGGATTAGCTTCCACGTTGTTGTGAAAGGAAGCTTCGCTGTTTTGGCAAGTTCGTTTATGGAAAACTGCCTTTTTGGGTAGTAGCGGAGAGTTTCAAATAACTGGCGGGCGCCATTGTAAGTGAGGAGTTCGAATGCTTCCATGGCAATCTATCCTGAATGGGATAATGTTATCCCTTTTGTGATAAATCTTTATAACCGTTTCGTAAAAAGAGACTTCGTCGTAAAGGGGGCCCGATCCTTGCCCCTAAACGTTAACTTTTCACCGGCTCACGCCACGACCCCGTGAACTACCACGGGCTAAAGCCCGTGGCGTCCTGCAGTTAGAAGAATTCTGCCAGGCTTGACTGTGATTGGCTTCTTTGCGCCGCCCTGACCTCAAAATCCTCATGCTGCCAGTGCTTGCCCTGCTGCCTCTCAATGTAGAATTTTACTGCTGCTGAAGTTACCATCCCAACTGACTCGTAGAAATAGCCTTCAGACCAGAAGCGCTTGCCCCAGAGAAGCTTTGAAATTGCCGACCAGAGCTGCGCCCTGATGATTCTTGAAGAGTAGCCTTTGAAGTGCTGCACAAGGTCTGGAACAGAATACTTTCTGCAGTTGCCAACAAAGAGGTGCACGTGGTCAGG
>DUFS01000083.1:3267-21010 GCA_013331805.1 Microcaldota archaeon
CTAAAGCAGGTAGGGGTTAGCATATCGCTTCACCAAAATGACTATCATTTTGTCTTAAATCCAGACGAAATGATAGGTTATTACTATTTAATTTCTATCAATATCTATCAATAGTTCCGAATACTTTTACGCTCTTATTAACTATATTTTTATTTCAACAGTCAAAAATAGTTAAGTTTATATTGGTTTACTTAACTAAATTTATCTATGGCTTTAAAATTAAGCAAATCCGAGATAAGGGCGCTGCGCCAGATATGCCGACAGGACGGCACGGTTAGTGGACTTGCTGCCAAGCTGGGGGCAAAGGAGAGTTTCATGTCCAGGGTTCTTCGTAGCCTGGGGGAAAAAGGTCTTGTTGGGGTAAAAAAGGACGGCGTGAAAAAAACAGTGCAGCTCTCGGTTGCCTCGCACGCACAGAATTTCAAGCTGCTTTCGGACTCAAGACCGGATGCCAAAATAGAGGGCTGGCTTTCCGGATTCGCAATGGACATATTGGTGGTTTCCGAAGATGGCGCTGAAACCAACCTCATACTGGAGGAAACGGGCTGCACTGCCGCCACCCTTTACAAAACTTTGAAATCGCTGCTTTCTGCGGGCGTGCTCCTCTGGAAAAATGGAAGGGTGGAAATAACAGACGGGCTCTTGAAGAAATTCGTTGCCTCATATGCGGACAACATCCAGCTCATTGCCCAGCGCAATGCGAAGGGGTTCAACACTTCAATCCGTATCAGGAAAAACGTTGTCCTTCGGACGGACGCAAAAAACGTTCCGCCATATTTCACGCAAACCGGGCTCTCCGCGCTTGCAAAAAATGGGCTTGAAGCCATGCTGACGTCCTACGATGACTTTTACTTCAACCTTGACGGGCAGAAAAGGGAACTTAGCCCGGAGGAGTCTTTCATCCATGCCCTGCTTTTGACCACGCTCCAGCAGCATCAGGACATGCCGGTCCTTGCCATCTTCTTTGCCAAGAACAAGCGCAGGCTTGACTTGGGAGCAATTAAAAAACTTGCAAAAAAATACATGGTGGAGGGCGCTCTTGAAGAAATCAGGCGGGAAACCGAGTTCCACGAAAAGATGAAGGGATTTGAATGAGAAGGAGCTTCACCAAAGGCGATCTGGAAGCGGCGTTCCAAAAGGTCGGCGCAATCCTGCAAAAGCCGCTGACCGTTTACCTTCTGGGCGGCAGCGCAATGTGCTTCCGCGGGCAGAAGGCAGGCACAAAGGACCTTGACCTGGTTTTCACGAGCAGGGAGGATTTCCAGGATTTTGTTTCCGCAATAGGGAAAAACGGTTTTACGGAGGCAAAACAGGTCGAAACCGAATACGCTGACATGATGGCTGCTGGGATTTGGCGCAACAAGGAAGATTTTAGGATGGACCTGTTCGTGAACACAGTCTGCCGCGCGCTGAGCATTTCTGGAAAAATGGTGCAGAGATCTGAGCTTCTCGGCGAATACGGCAAGCTGGTTGTAAGGCTCGTTTCAAACGAGGATGTAATCCTCTTCAAAGGGATAACCGAGCGGCCCGATGATGCGAACGACATAGCGGCAATAATACTCCGCTCCGACATAAACTGGAACGTCGTCTTGGACGAATGCATTGCCCAGAGCAAAACAACCTCCTGGTACGGGCTTCTTGCAGACAAATTCGCAGATATTGAGGAAACGCAAGGGATAACCGTCCCCATAACGGGCAAAATACTGGAACTTGACCGGCAGGTGCTGGTAAAAAACGCGCTTGAAATGCGGCTGAAGAAAGGCATGAGCAGGAAGGACGCGATAAGCGATCTCTCGAAGAAGGGATTTTCCAAAAAGGAGCTTGAGGGATTGTAAATGAAACGTCTCTATCTGTCATTTGCCCACTTGCAAAATGGAGGGATGGCAAGCAAAAAAAGTATGATTGTGGAAGTTCATGGCGTGAAAAGTTCATTGTTTAGTATTTCTCGCATGCAGGCCGTAGCGCTTCCAGAAAATACCCGTATCCATTCACCAGTATATCTCTTATAAGAAAGTTCAAGCCTGCCTTCTCTGCCAAGCACACTGACATACATAAGGCGCGCGAAGCATGTTTCAAAATAAGGCGAAATTGCACGTGGGGAAGGGCAGGCGTATTTTGAACACAAGTAAAAACAGCCCGCATGCCATTTGGAGTGAATTTCCACCAGGTAGTTGAATTCCCTGTTTTTTGGAGGCTTCTTGATGTATTTTTTGTGCAGAGCTTCCACGAGCGCCGCCGCTTCAAGTTCAACACGCGCTCGGAGTGTTTCAGGCAGTTTCAGCCTCTTTGGCATGAAAACCCATGCGCCTCCCCTCGCCATGCAAAGCCTCCAAAAGACGTTGAGACGCAAGAGATATAACGCTTTGGCGCTACACAATGGCGGTGTGGTCCTGAGAAAAATCTGGCTCATTGTGAAAAATGATTTCAGTTATGGCAGTGCTGGTGTTGCAGTCTTCAGCATCTCAGAGGCTGCGTGGAAAAACTGCGAGGAATTAGCACGCAAAGAAATAGACTCGCTCAAGGCTTGGGAAGAATTTGAAAGCTCTGCAGTATTCAAGGTGAGGAAACTCAAATCCGAAGACTTCCCTATTCACGGTTTCGGTGTCTATGTGAAGGAGAAGCAAAGGTTGGAGCGGTTGGCGGCATCTTTCTGCATCAAGGAGCTGCCGTTTGATGAGCTCCCAAAGCCCTCAAAATTTGCAACAATAATGGAGAAGCCAGTGTTCAGCACGGGCTTGGACAAAGACTCGTTTGTGGCGTCTGTGAGAGAATATGCCCACCTGCCAGGCAGCGGAATTGCCGATGCGGATGCTTTTTGTGCAAAGATTCTTGAAAAATGGAAGACACTTCGTGAAGAAGGAGATAACATATCTGCTGACGGCTTTCTTGTAATGAGGGAGAGCTACAGGCTGGATGTTCGCCCCATCAAAACGCAGTGATGCCATGAAACTGAAAATAAGCTTTGATGACATTGCGCCTGCCTTTGAGCAGGCATCTGATTCTTCTCTTTACATGTTCATCGATACAAAAGAGAACCGCATAGTGGTTCTTTCCGATAATGAGGCTACCGATGCCGATTTTGAGATAATGAAACGACCGAGATATGTTGCATTGCCCAGAAGGGATTCGAAAGATGATTACTTCCGGATGGAATCATTCACATACGTGATGAGCTGCTGTGATCTTGAGCTTGTGCAGAAATTCCACAAGGCATTAAGGCAAAACAAGCCATTCGGGAATTTCAGGGATTTGCTCTCGCAACACTTGGAGATTGAGCAACAATGGTTTGCATTTGAGAAGAAAGCCGCAAGGAATGACGCAATTGATTGGCTCTGCGAGGAAGGCATTGAGCTTGAGGGCCAGCGGCTGATTCCGGAAATTGAAATCCGCGAGCTGGATGAAGAAAGTGTCAAAAAGCTGCCTGATGAGATACGGGTTCTGAAGGCGCGAGCCTGCCTGCAATGCCACAACGAAAGTGGACTAGAAGCAAGGCTTTTTGCAGCGAGCACTCAGATTGTCAATGCAATGATAGAAAACGAGATATATCGCATATTGAAGGACAAATACTCGTTGTCCGAGTACGCGGGCTGGTCGGATGACAGCCAGACTGTGCTGGTTGCTGCCAAGTGCCCAAAATGCGGCAGCGAAGAGATATTTTTTGATTACTGATGTGATTTCTTGAAGGAACAAAAGACATTTCTGGACTGCCCGCATTGCGGTGCGAGCGTGCGGGATGTAAATTTCAGCGCGCACCTTGCAAAGGCGCACGGGCAGGCGCCGTCCGATGCCGACCGCGCAGCGCAGAGCGGCAATCCGGAACAGGCTCGGAAGGAAGGTCTTCACAATCTGGCTGGTCTTGCGCACAGTACGCGCAAAAGGAAGGCTGGCGTTGAACAAGCATTCAGACGCGACGAGAAGGGAGCATTGCGCCCGCAGGAACATTACGACTATGGAAAGATGTTAAGATACTGGTTCGTATGCAAGGAATGCAAGAGAAAGAGCCAGCTGCCAACCGGGTTCATATCTGTAGAAGACGAAAAGGGGGAACGGTTGAAATTCATGCTTGAAGTAATGTGCAAGCACTGCGGCTCACACAATGTTGAAATGGAACAATGGGAACGCTACGGAGTGCTTATGCGTCTGACTTTGGGCGTCAACCTAACGGATGCGCAGGAGGCCGCCCCCGTAGTGGCGGGTGCAGCGGTTGGCGGCGTTGAAATGGATGCCGCAAAAGCCATCCATTATTACGAAAAGGCACTTGCCAGCAAAGATGCGGATGATTGGGAGAAATGGACAAGATATGCAAACCTTCTCAGAGTCACCAACAGGTACGACGATGCAATAGCCGCATTTCGCAAGGCAGGGGAGCTTAAGCGTTCGACAGTGGCGCCTCCGCTTGGGCTCGGGAAGATTTTTTTCCACCGCTGGAAAATCTATGGGATGAAGGGCGCGCGGCAGGAGGCAAAGGAGAACCTTGCGCGCGCCCTGATTGCCAACAAGGCAAACGGAGACCTTGCAACCATCCACAATGAAAGGTGGGAAGTTGAACAAGGGATATGCGAGTTGCTCGATAAAACCGGCACTGTGGGAACTGGCATTGCGCTCGCCTCTACGCGAGATATTGAAAAGGAATTTGCCAAAGGAATAAAGAATGGCACAGGGGGCGAAATAAGCGTCAGAATGTCCTCAATGCAGGAAGTGGCAGAAGCAGCATCCAACGCAGCTGCTATGCTGTTGGTTGAAAAGCCTCAGACGGACAAGGCGGAATTGATCCGCGCGCTGGAATCGCTTGGGAATGACCTTGATTCCAATGACGCTCTTGCTTCATATTTCCGCGACCACGCCAAAGTTGCATTGATGCAGAAAATCAAGAATGGCAGGGTGTATAACGTGGCAGAGCTGCGTGGCGGCATGGCATTGGCTGCAGGGCTGCTCAAGAAAGAGCCGAAATATTTTGCAGCACTGCACGTGGATGCCGAGGAGAACAGACGCAAGATTTCCAGAAAAGCGCCATCAGTAAGGGAAAAAACAGACAACCCTGATGCAAACACTGAAGGAACACAGAAAATGAATGCGGTGCGGCTGTCCAATGGCAAAATAAGGCTGGATTTCGGAAATGAACTGGATTCCATAGCAGACGAGTGCCCCTGCCCGACCTGCATGTTCCGCTCTACGCCGCGCTACAAGAGCATCTTAGAGCAATATTCGCAGAACCATTCATTGCCTGCAGAAAACTGCCAGCTTTCGGATTACATCAGCTATATCTCAGATCTTGCATATTTTGCAAACTACGTGTATACGGAAAACGGCACCAGCATGGCTGAGCAGAACCAAAAATACAGCCTTGCCACATTCGACTTTCGCATGCTGCTAAGGTTTGAAGATGATGATTACTACCGCTTGAAGGAAAAGGCGCAGGAACCCGACGCCAAGTGTATAAAGGAGCTTGGCAAGTTGGCTCATGCATACCCGCGCGACGAAACAGTGCTGGATTTGTACGCCGAGGTGCTCATACACGATTTCCAGTTCCATGCGGCAGAAAAAGTGCTGGACAAGATAGATGTGCTGCACCCAGACAAAAGGGCGCACGACTGCATAAACGCCCGCGCACAGCTTATGATACAGCGCGATTTCGACTTTGAGCGCGCGCTTCGGATTGCGGATGAGGGACTGCTTCTTTACCCAAAATCGTTCGACCTGAACATCACCAAAGCAGCCGTGCTTTCGTGGAGCAATGACAAGAACGGCGCGGCAACCTACCGCGAGGCAGCGCGTGCCATAGACTCCAAGAGGTACGAGAAATTCATGAAGGAACACTGGATTGAGGATGCGCCAGAAGAGATGAAGACGCTGCGCTTTATGCACACATGCAACGAAATAATGATGCTGCATGATGGGAATGCTGAAGCACAGAAGCTTCTTGAGAGGGCGGTGCGCTTCTGCCCAAGAGGCAATCGCGACGCCGAAATGCTGGTACGAAGGATGGGCTTTGACATTGCGCTCTCGCAAAACGACCTTGCGCGCGCAGCCGCACTGGTTGCTGAAATGCAGCTTGCTGGAGTTGAGGAGAACTGCCTGTATTGCGAAGGGGCGCTTGCCTACCGGCAAGGCGGCTGGAAAACTGCGCTCTCAAAGGCGCGCGAAGCGCAGGAAATGGCTTCAAAAAAGAAGGCGAAATATTTCCTTCCAGCCCTCTATCTCATCGAGGAAGTTTCCCGCGCGCAGGGTGACGCGGAAGGACTGAAAGATGCGCGCGAAAAAATCGCTGCTGCGCGCGCCTACCTTGCCACTATTGCACCGCCAAAATTTGGCCGGCAGCGATAATTGCTGCATTCGCTTTGATATAACACGGCTCCGCAAAATGCTGTGCGCTTCATCCAAAATCTAAATTACACAACATTGCCTGCGATGCTGAGAGTCTCATTTCAAAACGCCATTTTCAAATCAGAAAATCCTTCTTTCTCCTCGATGACCCCGGGACAGAACGTACCAGTCTACGCCACGACCCCGCGCTTCCACACTGGGTTATGCAGGCGCTGGTTTATGAGCACCTGCGAGGGGTTGTGGAACGACCCCTGCTTTGCGCTACCGAGTTATGGCTGGCATCTTTTTATATAGGTTTTAGGCGGCGGTTCCTCGCACTTTTATGTGCTCGTGCGATTTCCAGAAGAAGTAGCCTATGCAGCCGAATGTCAGCACCGGGGAGACATAGGCTGGAATGTGGGCGCCGAATGCATCAAGGAGCATTATTGCCCCGAGAAGGAGGATGGAATACATCGCCCCGTTCTTGAGGTATATGTATTTTTTCACGGTCTCAATGTTCCTGATGGTCAGCTCGCGGACCACCAATGCGCCAAGCCCGTTGCCAAGGAGTATGAGGGGGACCGACAGCGTGAATGCGAACGCCCCGATCACCCCGTCCACCGAGAATGTGCTGTCTATGACCTCAAGGTAGAGTATCTTGCTCCAGTCGCCCATATTGGCCGAGCCCCCGTGCAGAAGCTGCTGCTCGTGCTGCTCGGCATTCTGCTTGAAGCCATGCGTTATGAAAAAGGCTGTTGAGCCCACCACTGCCCCGAATGCCATGAGCTGGTTCCGTCCCATCGCAAACCACACGATAAGCGTGAGGAGTATGGACACGACTGCATAGAACCACACTCCCTGCTTTTGGAAGAAGCGCTCCGGGTGCAAGCCGAAGGATTTTGACTCCAGGAACAGCCAGTGGAAGAACAGGAAAACCAGGAAAACCCCGCCCCCCGCAAGCAGAATGGGGGAGCTTTGCTCCACAGCCGCAGCAACGGCAGGGTCGGAGCTGAAAGTCGCGAAAAGCGCTCCATCGGGCCCGAGAGAGGGGGTTGCAGCCCATACGATAAGGAGGGGGAGTGCGCCGCGCACCACAAATACGGCGATTACGATCCCGAATGTGAGGAACCAGCGCCGCGCGCGCTCACTCATTTTGGATAGCACCTCGGCGTTTATCACTGCGTTGTCTATGCTGATTATTGACTCAAAGAGCACAAGCCCGAGCACGGTGAGCAGCATTCCAAACAGATCCATGGAAAAATAATTCCAGACAGGATTAAATAAAGATGGCAGCCTAAGTGCGCCTGCGCGGATAAATGGATTCTCAGGGCAGAAGCCGTGCTATCACATGGCAATGCGGATAATGTAATAAAAGCTTGACAGTGGAATCCAACACCATGGGAATGAGCAAGAAGGACCTCTCAAGGAAGCACGCCAACATGAAACTGAAGATTGCCGAGCTGGAGCAAAAGGCGAGGATGGATCCGCTGAAAAGGCACCCGGAAGTGCACGAGGAGCTTGCCAGGCTGAAGAAGGACCTGGCAGAGTCGGGCTGAGGGAGGAGCATGCCAAGCGCAAGATCCCTTTTGTTCATGCTGCTGCTTCTTGGCTCGATTTTCGCGGCCCAGACGCCGCTTGAAAAATTCCTGAACGACTCCTTTGAGCCTGACCAGGAGGTTAAAGCTGAGATGTTGGAGGCAGCAGCATCCACAGGCTTTGCATATAGATCAGATATTTCTTAGCTCCTGACCCGAATTTGTATTCAGGCTTGCACCCACAGAAGCTTTTAAATAGGCTTGCCACCTAAGAGAACGCCGAGGAGGTTATGGTCATGAAAGGAAGGCTGGTCAATTACAGGCGGGGAGTGCACACCGAATACACCAACCAGTACATAGTTGAGGTCGAAGGAGTCAAGGACCGCGACTCTGCTTCGGGCATACTTGGAAAGAAGGTGGTCTGGAAAACCGCGACCGGAAAGGAGATAGTGGGCGGGGTTTCCAAAGCCCACGGGAATTCCGGGGCGGTTCTGGTGCGCTTTGACAAGGGGCTTCCCGGCCAGGCAATTGGGACCGAAGTCGAGATATCCTGATTTTATTCTTATCCTCCTCATCCCACTACTGATTGGCATGGAATACAAGTTCCTTGAGCACACTGCTGACGTGATGTTCGAATCCTACGGGAAAAGCTACGAGGAAGCGCTTGAGAACGCCGCCAAGGCGATGTTTTCCATACTTGGAAATGCAAAGGAGAAGGAGCATTTCCAATTTTCTGTCTCTGCCCATGACCTCGAGGAGCTTTCGGTGCAAACGCTTGCGGACCTGCTCGCTTATGCCGACACGCACGAAATCGTGCTTTCAAGGATGAAGGTGCTCAAGTTCGACCGCAAAGCCTGCCTTCTCGAAATTGAGGCCTGGGGCGAGAAAAAGCGCCCAAGGGACGCGGTCAAGGCTGTGACCTACCACGAGATCATGGTAAAGGAAGATGAAAAAGGCTGGACAATAAGGATGATTCTTGACGTTTAGGGTGAATTTGCTTGTCCTCGATCATTGATGGCGCCAGGGATTTCCTATCCGACCCTTTCAACCGTTTCATAGCCCTCCTTGTTTTCGTGCTCGCCCTGTACTCGTTCGCATTCGCGCCTGCTGCCGCACCCATTACACCTGGAGGCAGTGAGGGCGGGAATGCCTCGCTCGCAATCCATTTTTTCTACCATCCGGCCTGCCCGCACTGCAAGGAGCAGATAGGCTACAACCAGGGAATTGCGGATGAATTCCCCCAAGTGGCTTGGGCTTACCATGACATTTCGATCCCAAGCGAGAACCTGATATTTTCCGAAACAATGGCGCGCCTTGGGAAAAACGCAAGCGGGACGCCGACAACTGTGATAAACCGGACTGCCATTGTGGGCTTTGACCGCGAGGTGACGCCCGGCCTTATCCGAGACGCGATATCGGCCGAGCTTGCCAATCTTCCGCCTAAAAATGCCACTGACACGCCCAAGGAGAGGAAGTTCAGCCTTCCTTTTATCGGGGAGATCAACCCCAAGGAAAACTCCCTTCTTGTGCTTTCGGTTGCCCTTGGGCTCATTGACGGTTTCAACCCCTGCGCCATGTGGGTGCTGGTTTACCTGATTTCGATAACGCTCACAATGCACGATAGGAGGCGGCTTTTCCTGGTCGCAGGCACCTTCCTTTTTGCCTCTGGAGCCTTGTACTTCCTTATCATGTCTGCCTGGCTCAATGCATTCATGTTCCTGGGTTACACCCGGATTGTCATGATAACGGTGGGCGCGCTTGCCATAGGCTGGGGATTGCTTTCGCTTAGGGAGTTCGTGAAGAACAAGGGGGAAATATCCTGCAATGTCGGCGACCTTGAGGAAAGGAGGAATATCCGCAGAGGAGTGGATGCAATGCTGCATTCGCCCCTGACCATTGCCACCTTTGCAGGAATCGCGTTTCTTGCATTCACAATAAATTCAATCGAGTTTGTGTGCTCTGCTGCCATACCGGCTGTGTTCACGCAGGTGCTCGCGCTGCAGCAGCTTCCTTGGTACCAGCACTACGGCTACATATTCATCTACTGCATTTTCTACATGCTGGATGACATGTTGGTCTTCGGGCTCGCGTTTTTCGCAATGGGAGGCTCGCTCGGCGACAAGATAGCCTCTTACGGGCATGCAATTGGGGCAATAATACTCTTGGCTCTCGGGATCATGCTGCTTTTCGCGCCCAACGTGCTTATGGTCTAGAAGAAAGTCAGAGTCTGTCCTTTGCATTGCCGCCGTCCCCGCTTATCGGCTTTCCGTTGATTTTGACGCTGTTTTCAAACGGGAGCTTCACGTAATAGACCCCTTCCTCGTCCTTGAGCACCACCGGATTTTCAGACAGCGCCTTGATGTCCACGAGGAAGACGCCCTCCTTGATTATTTTGATATTCTCCACGTCCTCCGAAGTGAATGTGGTGCGGGCGAAGTATGATTCGGGTGCTTTGCCGCTGCTTTCGGCCTTTTCAGCTGCCGATTCTTTTATTGGAGCAGCCTTGCTTTTCTCCTCACCCATAATTTGCTGCGGCTGTTCCTGCGCCTGCGGCACCTGCAAGGGCCCTTGGGCTGTCTTGGGAGGGGGGTCCTCAGCTGCCTTTTCCTCAACAGACTCCTTGTTGAAGACAAAAACCTTGGAGCCGCAGGGGCAGCCGTTGTCTATTTCCTCAAGCGAGGCCGCAGCCCTGCCGCATCTGACGCAATTGTGCATAATGTCACCAAAGGGCAAATCAGGAAAGTTTCTGCACGATTTCCTTGTACAGCCTCTCCAGATTCTCGCCAGTCATTGCAGAGACTTCCACGAAGTCGTAACCCGGGAAAGCCTCCTTCACCCTCACCGTGTTTGCAGAGGGCAGGTCGATCTTGTTCGCAACCACTATGACCGGGACGTTCCTGGCTTCCATGTTCCCCAGGATGGTAATATTAGCCTGCGTGTAGGGATCCTCGGTGGCGTCGATTATGAAAAGCGCCGCATCCACCTTGTCCATGTGGCGTACGGCGTCCACCACCCCGCGCGTGGCTTCCCGCGCGCGCTTCTGCGCATCCTCCTTTGAAAACCCGTATTCGAGGAAGTCGCGGTAGTCCACCTTGACCGCAATGCCTGGCATGTCAAGCAGGCTCATGGTAAGGCTGTAGCCGCGCAGCTTGAGCGTGACCTTGTCCTTCTTGTGGACCACGCGCGTCTCGTGGGGGACCGGGCTTACCGCGCCCATGGGCTCGCCTGCCAGATCCACGCAGATCCTGTTCGCAAGCGTGGTCTTGCCCACGTTGGGGCTGCCGTATATTCCAAGAGTCACGCTTTTTTTCTTGAGAAGGAGCTTTTTGAGCCAGTTTATGAACTTGTGTATCATGCGATCCCTGAATTAGCCGTTATGATTGACAAAAAATTAAAAAGGCGCCTTATGTGCCGCTTCGCCCCCCTTGAGGAAAAACTCGCCCTTTGAAGCCATGCCAATCACCTTGGGAAGGCCGACGTGCTCGCGCTCCAGGATTTTTCCTGCTGCCTCCTCCCAGGTCTTGCAGCCAGATATGTCCACCTTTTCCTGGTAGATTATGGCGCCGCCGTCCAGCGACTCGTCCACAAAGTGGATGGTGTAGCCTGATATTTTCTCCCCTGCCTCAAACGCGTCCTTCTGCGCGTGCGCCCCGGGGTATTTTGGAAGGAGCGATGGGTGGATGTTGATCATCCTGCCCTTGTATAATGAAAGAAGCGAGCTGCTTTTGATTATCTTCATGTAGCCGGCAAGCACCACCAGGTCTGGAGAAAGCTCGTCGAGCTTTTCCTTGATTTTCCCATCCAAATCCTCGCGCGATGACCATTGCATCACATATGCCGGGATGCCGCTTTCATTCGCTCGCTCAATTGCCGCTGCATCAGGGTTGTCGGTAATGAGCCCTACGATTTCCACATCCAGCTCGCCTTTTTTTCTCGCATCGATAATTGACTGGAAATCGCTTCCCCTGCCCGAGGCAAGCACTGCAATTCGGAATTTCCTTTCCGACGCAGGCGAAAAATCCATTTCGCATGTTATCGCGCCTTTTTCCGTGACTATCATGTCCATCGCAATGTCGTGCGGCTCCTCGGGAATTCTTTCTACAAGCTGCATGTCATAGGCCAGCCCGATTTTCTTGCAGCTGAACTTGCGAAGGAGCGAGTCATAGTAGCCCATGCCAAAGCCTATCCGATGCCCGCGCCTGTCAAAGGAGACTCCTGGCACCACGGCAAGCCCGATTGATTCCGGGGCAACTTTCATTTCGGGCTTTATTGGGGGCTCGAGGATTCCGAATGCGCCTGGCGAAAGCTCGTCAATGGAATTTATCCTGAAAAGCTCGAGCGTTTTTGTCTCCTTATTGGTCACGGGAAGCGCCACGCACTTGCCAAGCGAAAGCGCGGACTGGATTATCCCATCTGTATGTACTTCGCCCTTTTTGGAGGCGTAAAGCAGTATGCAGGAGGCAGAATCGAACTCTGGCAGGCGGATGAAGCGGTCCATTATGTTGAGGCAGTGCACGTGCCCGCCCGAGGAGTGGTAGGATTCGCGCCTCTCGATCATTTCCCTGCGGATGCGGTCCTTCATTTTTTAACCCCGTTGAGCTTGCCTGGCTGCCCCCCTTGTCGTATTATTGGGCTATCCTTATTTTATCCTTACCGAAAAGCCCAGCAAGAAGGTATATGGAACCCGCAATTACAACCGTGCCTTCCTTTCCGGCAATCCTTTTTGCCTGGATTAGCGCTTTGCCTGGATATTTTACTTCTATTGGCATGAATCGGCAGCGCCTTGCGGCATCGGCAAGCTCCTGGATTGATGCGGCGCGGGCAAGGGGCACCTCGGTGAGCACCAGTTGGCTGAAAAACGGCCGGAGAATGTCCAGCACCTGCTTGTAGTCCTTGTCAGACATTGCTGAGAAGAGCAGGACCTTTCTGCCCTTTATCCTCCGAAGCTCGTGCGCTATTGCAAATGCTGCGCCCGGGTTGTGGCAGCAGTCGGCTATGACTTTTGGGCTGTGCGATAGGGTCTGCAGCCGATAAGCTGGGCAGGAGGAGGAAAGGCCTTTTTGGATGGCTGGTTTTTTTGCCCCTAAATGGACGGCGCATGCAAGCGCGACGAGCGAATTGTTCACCTGGAATTTTCCCGGTGCTGCGAGGGATATCCTATAGCTGTTGCCACCTAACCGCGCCCTGTAGGAATATTTCCCATCCCTGGAGCCGAGCGCGGAGATTTTTACAGCATCCGAAACGAAGATTGGCTTTGCCCCAATAGCCGCGCACTCCTTTTCAATTGCAGCGCACACCTGGCTGTTCACCTGCCCGACGATTAGCGCTCGCCCCTTCCTTGCAATGCCGCATTTTTCATGCACTATCTCCTCCTCGGTCTTTCCAAGTATATCTGTGTGCTCAAGGGAAATCGAGGTGATGGCTGAAACTTCGGGCTCGCACGCATTGGTGGCGTCTTGCCTTCCGCCTAAGCCCACCTCGAGAACTGCGCACTTGACCTTGCGCCAGGAGAAGATGAGAAGCGCCATTGCAGTCACCACCTCGAAAAAAGTGGCTTCTATGTCGTTTTTTGAGCAGGCTTTTTTCACCTCCAGGTATGAGGCGACAATGTCCTTCCTGTCAGCGTTCTTCCCGTTTATCCTGATGCGCTCAGGGAATTCCTCCACCTGGGGGGAAAAATATGATCCGGTCTTCCAGCCGTTCTTCGAAAGAACGCTTCCCAGCATCTCAACGGTTGAGCCCTTGCCGTTGCTTCCTGCGACCAGGCAGCACCTGAAGCTCTTTTCAGGATTTCCAAGAAGCGCAAGAATCCTCTTTATCCTTTCCAAGCCCAGGTGAATTCCGAATTTGTCAAGGGAATATATTTCGGAAAGCGCCTTTTCGTAGGACTTTGAGGGCATGGTTTCCCTCACTTCCCGCCGCGAATGCGGTAGCAGAGGATTGCGTTATGCATCAGGGCGGCAACCGTCATGGGCCCCACCCCCCCTGGCACTGGCGTGATGAGCGAGGCTTTTTCCTTCACAGAATCAAAGTCAACGTCTCCGATGAGTTTTTCGCCTTCCCTGCTTGTGCCGGCATCTATGACAACCGCACCTTGCTTCACCATGCCTGCCTTGAGGAGCTTGGGCTTGCCTACTGCTACGCAGACAATGTCCGCCTGCGCAGACAATGAGCCGATGTCAGGGGTTTTGCTGTGGCATATGCTCACTGTGCAGTTCTCGTTCAATAGAAGAAGAGCAAGCGGCTTTCCCACTATCCTGCTCCTGCCGATCACCACCGCGTGCTTTCCTGCCAAAGCAACCCCGCTTTGCTTGAGCAGGTGCAGGATGCCCAGTGGGGTGCAGGGGATTATTTTCCCCTGGTTGAACGCGAGCTTTCCGAAATTCTCCGGATGGAACCCGTCAGCGTCCTTTTCAGGCGCAACCTGCGCTAGCACCTTATCCTCGTCTATTGCTTGAGGCATGGGAACCTGGACCAGTATTGCGTCCACCTTGCCCTCCTTGTTCAGCTTTTGGACCGCCCCTATCACTTCGCTTTGGGTTGCAGATGCAGGCAGCCGCACGTCCTTGGATACAATGCCCGTGAATTTGCAGGCTTCGATTTTTTTCCTGACATAGACTTCTGATGCGGGGTCATTTCCCACCAGGACTATTGCAAGGCATGGTGGGCGCGAAAGGGAGGATACCTCCTGCGCAGCCTTTTCAAGGAGCGCATCCGCCATTTTTTTCCCGTCGATTATTTTTGCAGGCATATGTATCAGCCCAGTTCAGGGTAAAGCGGGAATTTCTTGGTAAGCTCAAGCACTTCCTCCCTCACTTTGGCTTTCACCGATGCGTCGTTCAGTGCCGAGCACACGCGCTTTATCATCCTGCCGATTTCCTTCATTTCGCTTTTTCCCATGCCCCGGGTTGTGAGTGCAGGGGTGCCAAGCCGGATTCCGCTTGTCACAAAGGGCGACTGCGTGTCATAGGGAATGGTGTTCTTATTCACTGTTATGTTCGCCTCGTCAAGTGCGATCTGCGCCTCCTTTCCGGTTATTTTCATGTTGGTAAGATCGGCAAGCAAGAGGTGCGTGTCAGTGCCTCCTGACACAAGGACGAATCCTTCTTCCATTAGGGATTCAGCAAGCGCCGCGGCATTCTCCACTATACTTTTTGCGTATTCGGAAAACTCGGGCTGCATGGCTTCCTTGAGGCACACCGCCTTTGCCGCAATTGCGTGGTCGAACGGGCCGCCCTGAAGCCCGGGAAAGACGGCCTTGTCTATCATCTGCTGGAATTCCTGCTTGCAGAGTATCATCGCCCCGCGAGGCCCCCGCAGCGTCTTGTGGGTGGTGGTGGTGATCACGTCCGCATGGGGGAAGGGCTGCGGATGCACACCGCCAGCAATTAAACCTGCGATGTGCGCCATGTCCACCATGAAGTGCGCATCGGTGGCTTCGGCGATTTCGGAAAACCTCTTGAAGTCCACCTGGCGGGGATAAGCGGTGTAGCCAGCCACAATGAGCTGGGGCTTTTCCTCCTTTGCCAATCTTTCAATCGCGTCGAAATCCAGCCTGTGCGTTGTCGGGTGCACGTTGTAGGGTATTATTTTGTAGACCTTGCCAGAAAAGTTGACCGGGCTTCCGTGGGTGAGGTGGCCCCCGTGCGAAAGGTTCAGGCCCATAATCTTGTCACCTGGCTGAAGGAGGGCGAAATAGGCAGCCATGTTTGCCTGCGAGCCTGCGTGCGGCTGAACGTTGGCATGGTCTGCATGGAAAATCTGCTTTGCCCGGTCTATTGCAAGATTCTCGCAGCCGTCCACGAACTGGTTGCCCCCGTAATAGCGCTTGCCCGGGTAGCCTTCGGAATACTTGTTGGTGAGCACGCTCCCTTGAGCTTCCATGACCGCAAGCGAGGCGAAGTTTTCGGACGGGATGAGCTCCAGGCCCTCGCGCTGGCGCTGCAGCTCCATCCTTGCAAGGTGGTAGATGTCCGGGTCGGTTTTCTGGACGTTATCCATTGGCATGCTTCGCACCTCTTGAATCGGTCAGTCCTTGCCCACTGCCTGCTCCACTATTTTGATCGATTCGCCGATGTAGCTTTTCGGGTCGAACAGCAGGGCAAGCTCTCCCTTTTTGATGAATTTCAGGACATCCTTGTTGGAGGAGAGCACGTCGAGCATTTTTTTCTTGCTGCTGAAGGATTCCATTGCGCAGTTACGCATAAGCTCGTGCGCCTGCTGGCGGCCCATGCCCTTTTCGGTGAGCGCAATCATTATCCTCTCGGCCATCACCGCGCCGCCAGTTAGCTCCAGGTTCCTTGCGATGTTTTCAGGATAGAACTGCAGGCCCTCAAGGATCTTGTTCATTTCCAAAAGCATGTAGTCCGTCACAATGAACCCCTGGGTGAATATGAAGCGCTCGTTTGCCGAATTCGATAGGTCGCGTTCGTGCTCCAGGGGGATGTTCTCGAGTGCGACCGCAACGTTGGCGCGCACCAGCCTTGCAAGCGAGCAGACCCGCTCGCTCTTGTGGGGGTTCCTCTTTTGCGGCATGGTGGAGGAGCCCACCTGCTTGCTTCCAAATGGCTCTGAGATTTCCATTATTTCGGTCCGCTGCAGGTTGCGGATTTCCTTGGCGATTTTCTCAAGTGTCGCTGCAATCAGCGCAAGGGTGAAAAGGGCCTGAGCGTGCCTGTCGCGCTGCACCACCTGGTTGGTGACCTGCGCAGCCTTGATGCCAAGCTCCTGCATGACAAGGGACTGGATTTTCGAGCCCTTGCCCCGGAAGGTGGCCATGGTGCCTGCTGCCCCAGACATCTTGCCAACCGAAATCATCTGCTCTGCCTGGTCCAGCCTCTCCATGTGGCGGCCCATTTCGGAAAACCAGAGCGCGAACTTCATGCCATAAGTGGTGGGGACCGCGTGCTGGCCGTGCGTCCTTGCTATGCAGACCAAATTCTTGCGCTCAATTGCATGCCTTTTCAGCAGGGCCCTTGTTGCAAGCAGCCTTTTTCTTATGATCCCGATTGCCCGCTTGAGCGTGAGCGCTGTTGCGGTGTCCTCTATGTCATAAGAGGTGGCGCCGAAGTGAACAAAGCCCCCGTATTTTTCGCACTTTTCCGAAAGCGCCCTCACCATTGCCATCAGGTCGTGGTGTATTTCGGCCTCGATTTCTTCCACGCGGGCAAGCTCCACTTTTTGCGCTGCCTGGCTTATTTCTTCAGCTGCCTGGGAAGGAATGTTCTTGAGCTTGGCATGAGCATTGGCAAGCGCCACTTCCACCTCAAGCCAGGACGCAAGCTTCGCCCCCTCCTCAAAAAGCGCGTTCATCTCGGTTTTGTACCTTGAGTCTATCGGAGACACAACCATGGGAATCCACCCTAATGCGGGGAAGTCCTTGGGCTGAACCCAATAACTCAACATCCAGCCCCCCGCACATGAATTATGTCATCAGGAGAATTTAAATGTTCTTACCCGTCAGGTGAAAAAATTCGAAAAAAAGTGCTGATCCAGGAAATGCGATTCCTGTCCCCTCATTTTTTCTGAAGAAAAAATGCGGATGCACATTCCTGCGGGAATGAATCCGGCATTTATTCAAGAATAAATGCGGATGCCGGGACGACAAACTGCGCAGCAGTTTGGCGGCTTTTTCCGCAGCAGCGGAAAATAGGCAGCCGCATTGAGCGAAGCGAAATGCGGATGCCGGGATTTTCACCAAGAGAACACCACCATTTTCTTTTGGGGTGGAGCCCTCAGCCCTTTTCTTTTCGGAAAAGAAAGGGGATATGGGTTTGAACCCGGACCATTGACTTTCTTTTAGACCTTTTCCCGCTTTTCCGTGGACGCTTTTTCGAGCGTACCCATCTGGAGCGAGAAAAAGGGTCCTTGGAAGGCCAAGATACTAGCCAGGTTATACTACATCC
>DUFS01000070.1 GCA_013331805.1 Microcaldota archaeon
ATACTACATCCGCAACTTTTAGCGGGAATCGGGCTGCAGCCCAATCCGGTCCGCTTGGAAGATTTATTTTGGGATAAACTTATATTCCTTCGAGCTAAAGGTGAAGCGATGGAACTTCGTGGGCAGGGCGCGTCGGAATACCTCGTCTTACTCGGGGCGGTGCTTTTGGTTGCCCTGACTGTGGTGGTCCTCCTCAGCTATTTTACCGGATTTACCGGCGAGCTTACCGAGACCGAGTCCAGGACTTACTGGGCGGGCTATGCGAAGCCGTTTGCCATTTATGACGCAGTCCACAACCCTTCAGGAGGGATGTGCGGCGGCGGAGGCCAGCAGGTCGAGCTTGTGATCAAGAACGCTGACAAATACCCCCTGAACCTGACCGCGATCTACCTCAACTCTGACACCAACCTCACCATATGCTCGCCTCCGAATACTGCGACCAGCCCTCCGTTCCGCTTCGCGCCCAACGAGGAAAAGGTGGTGGCCGTCAGGGTGGCTTCCACCTTTTGCGAAGGGAAAACAAGGAACACTGTATGGGTGGTGCTGAGGTACGACAGCCCTTACATCCCCAACAGGGCGCAGAACGGCACCATCGAGCTCTATGTGAACTGCGCCTGAGCGGGGCGCAATTAAATGCCTTTCTTGCGGAAAGTGCCTTATGGCATGGAAAATTGACGAAACCGACCGCAAAATAATGGAAATCCTGCGGGAAAACGCAAGGATTGCGAATGAAAAGCTCGGGGAAAAAATCGGGCTTTCCGAGCCTGCGGCAAGAAGGAGGGTGGCCAACCTCATTTCCCGCGGGGTGATCAGGCGCTTCACTGTGGACATTGAGGAAGGGGGCGCTGTGAGCGCCCTGGTCTACCTTTCAACCTCCCCGCATGCCAGCTCTGACAAGGTTTTCAGGCAGCTTAAGGGCCAGGACGGCGTGGGAAGCGTCTGGGAGGTCTCGGGTGACATGGATTTCGCCCTGACTCTTGCGGCACAGGACATGGACGCCTTGAACAGGAGGGTGGACGAGCTTCGCGCGCTGGACTCCATCAGGAAAACCAAAACCAGCATAATCATGAAAAAATGGAAATGAAAAAATTCGCGAAGAATTTTTTCAGAAGTGGAAATGGACTTTCCACCAGGATAGCTATTTTTTCAGAATTGGAGCGAGCAACGCGAGCTTTGGTAAGATGAAGAAATGAAAGTAGGAATTCCCCTTTTTGGCGCATTTGATACATTTTGTCCCATTTGGATCGGACTTTTTAAATAAGGGGAAAGACGACTCATTGCCATGAAACTTGGCCTATGCTACACAGTCATTTCTCCCGAGAACAAGATGCTCCTTGAGGCAGCTGAAAAAAGGGGGGTTGAGTTCGTCAGGATTGTGGATGGCGAGTCTGTGCTGCAGCTCAGCGGGAAGCCGAAAGAAGAGCTGGACGTGCTTCTGCAGCGGTCGGTCTCGTATTCCAGGGGGCTGTGCCTCGCCTATTACTATGAGAAGTCCGGCTGCCAGGTGATAAACAGCTACCAGGCGGCAAAGGTGTGCGGGGACAAGATGCTCTCCTCCCTTGAGCTTGCTTCGGCGGGCGTGCCCACTCCGAAAACAAATGTGTGCTTTTCGCCCGAGGCCGCAATGGATGCAGCAGAGGACATCGGGTTTCCGATAGTGATGAAGCCTGTGATGGGCTCCTGGGCAAGGATGGTGAACCGGCTCAATGACCATGAGGCCCTTTCTATGGCAGTGGGCTGCAAGGAGGAGATGGGAAACCCCTGGCAGAAGATCTACTACCTGCAGGAGCACATAGACAAGCCGGGGAGGGACATCCGGGCTTTTGTCGTGGGGGAGGAAGTGGTCGCGGCGATTTACCGGAACTGCACAAAGGAATCGGGCTGGGTTTCAAATGCTTCAAGGGGGGGGCATCCCACGGAATGCGCTGTGACTTCCGAACTATCCGAACTCTGCCTGAGGGCGTCCAAAATCGCAGGAGAGGGCATTTACGGCGTGGATTTGATGGAATCCGGAAACGGGCTGGTGGTGCACGAGATAAACCACACGGCCGAGTTCAAAAGCTGCGCCTCTGCCACTGGCATAGACATTGCCGGCTCGATAATCGACTACGCGGTATCGCGCGCAAAAAGTTAAGACCTGGCAGGGCATTTTGGCGATTTTAGCAATAAAAGCACAATAAAACAACTAAAATAGGAATATTTCATACAAAATGTTCGATATATTGCATAAATTTGGCGGAATGCATATAAAATGAGCGATGCACAAGGACTATCTCAGGTCAGGAGGATTGATGGAATGGGAAACGCAGAATGCCCGGAATGCGCAGGGATACTAAGCCTGGCGCCGAACACCGAGGCAGGCGAGATAATGTCCTGCCCTGACTGCGGCGCGCGGCTGGAAGTGCGCTCGGTCAATCCGCCCCAGCTTGCGGCAGCGCCGAAAGTGGAGGAGGACTGGGGCGAGTGAGCGCCTGGCAAGTGGTTTAGGATGCGCATTGGAATTTGCTACACTTTAATCTCGGCGGAAAACAAGATGCTCTTTGACGCCGCAAAAAAGGGCGGGGTCGGGCTGCAGCGCGTTGTGGACAGCGAGTCGCTCCTGCCCATCACCCAGAAGGAAAGCAAGGAGCTGGATGTGCTGCTTCAGCGGTCGGTATCCTTTTCGCGCAGCCTGTGCCTGACCTATTATTTCGAAAGGCTGGGCACTGACGTGATAAACAGCTACAAAGCTGCCAAGGTGTGCGGGGACAAGATGCTCTCCTCATTTGAGCTTGGCGCATCAGGGGTTCCAACTCCTAAAACATTCGTGGCATTCACGCCCGAATCCGCCCGCCTTGCGGGGAAGAGGCTTGGCTTTCCGCTTGTGATGAAGCCTGTGATGGGCTCCTGGGCAAGGATGGTGCACAAGATAAATGACGAGGACGCACTTGACGCGGCGCTGGAGTCTCGGGAGGAGATGGGAAACCCCTGGCAGAAGATCTACTACCTGCAGGAGCACATAGACAAGCCGGGGAGGGACATCCGGGCTTTTGTCGTGGGGGAGGAAGTGGTCGCGGCGATCTACCGGAACTCGACTGAGAAGTCTGGCTGGATAACCAACACGGGAAGGGGGGGCACGGCAAGCAAGTGCGAGGTAACACCTGAATTGCGCGAAATCTGCCTCAAAGCAGTGAAAATAGTGGATGAGGGCATTTACGGCGTGGATTTGATGGAATCCGGAAACGGGCTGGTGGTGCACGAGATAAACCACACCACCGAGTTTAGGAATTCCATTGCCCCGACCGGCGTGGACATAGCGGGAAAGATGATCGGGTACGTTATTGCGAGGGCAAAAAAATAGGGGGATGCTGATCGTGGCAAAGAAAATTTCAATCATTGGTGCATCTGGCTACACCGGAGGGGAGCTTCTGCGCTGGGCTCTGATGCATCCTGAAATGGAAGTGTTCCAGATAACGTCCGAAAGGTTCGCAGGGCAATCTGCATACAAGCTCAACCCGAATTTGCGCGGCTTCACAACACTCGCCTTTTCGCCTGTGAAACAGCTGTCCACGGACGTTGACGCGATATTCATCTGCACCCCGCACAAGACAGCCGCGCCCTATGTTGCGCAATTCCTCGAGACCGGGGCAAAAATAATCGACCTGTCAGCGGACTTCAGGCTGAAAAACAAGGACACCTATGCAAAATACTATGCAGTGCATCCGCATCCCGAGCTTCTGGAAAAGGCCGTTTACGGCATCCCCGAGCTTCACCGCGAGGAAATCAAAAACGCCAAGCTGGTGGCATGCGCAGGCTGCCTTGCAACATCAGTGATACTGCCGCTTGCCCCGCTTATCAAAAACAAATTGATATTGCCCGAGGGGATAATCGCGGATTCGAAAATCGGCTCGTCCGCAGGGGGGGCGGGCTTTGACATTTCCACCCATCACCCTGAGCGAAGCGGGACAGTGCGTTCCTACAAGCCTTCGGGCCACAGGCACACAGCGGAAATAGAGCAGGAGCTTTCGGCATTGGCACTCTCGCAGGTTTCAGTCGGGCTCACCCCCCACGGAATAGAGATGGTGCGCGGCATACTTTCCACTGTGCATGCACGGCTTTCAGGAAAAGCCGCGGACATCGACCTTTGGAAAGCCTACCGATCGTTCTTTGCAGGCTCGCCCTTTGTGCGGCTGGTCAAGGACCAGAACACCCTTTACCGCTATCCTGAGCCAAAGCCACTGGTGGGCACCAACTTTGCGGACATAGGATGGGAAATCGATCCTGAAAAAGGAAGGGTAATTGTGATGTCCGCGATCGACAATTTGGTAAAGGGAAGCGGGGGCCAGGCAATACAGTGCTTCAACCTGATGAACGGATTGGACGAAAAAACCGGCTTGTGGCACCCGGGGTTCCACCCGCTTTAGTGATTCCCATGCTTGTGCTCAAAATCGGCGGCAGCATGGCTGAGAGGTCAGGGCGCCTCGCAGAGGAAATTGCGGCCTTGGGAGAGAAAATTGTCATAGTGCACGGGGGCGGACCGCAGGTCAGCGCGCTTGAAAAGGCCACTGGAAGGGAGCCGAGATACGTTTTTTCCAAGGACGGCTTCAAGACCAGGCATACCGATTCGGGCACAATGGAGAATTTCGTGATGGCGGTTGGCGGAGGGGTGAATTCCCTGCTGGTGAGGCAATTTCGCAAGGCGGGCGTGAACGCCGTTGGAATTTCGGGCGCAAGCGGCATAGTGTTTGCTAAAAGGAAAATTCTGGTGAGCTTTGAAAACGGCAGGGAAAAAATCATACGCGATGATTTTTCCGGGAAAATCCAGGAAATCGATTCTGCCCCCCTGCTTGCGCTCTTGCAGGCCGGCTTTGTTCCCGTGGTATCCCCCATTGCGCTTGGCGAGGAGTTCGAGGCATTGAACGTGGACGGCGACCGCGCGGCTGCTGCAATGGCGGGCAGACTCAAGGCCGAAAAGCTCCTGCTGTTCACTGACGTGGAGGGCTTTTTTTCTGATTTCCCGAATGGGTTGGTAAGAAGCGCAAGGAAATCCGACATTGCGGAATTCCAGAAAAAAGCATCCGCAGGCATGAAAAGGAAGCTGGTTGCCGCAGGGGAAGCGCTTGAAGGCGGCGTGCAGGAAGTTGTCATCTGCTCGGGCCTGGGGGAAAATCCCATGAAAAAAGCGCTTGAAGGCGGCGGGACGCACATTACAAAGTGATTGGCGTGGACACAAACGAAATAATCGGGCTTGAAAAAAAGTACGAGATGAACCTCTACCCCAAGCGCGGCATAGCCCTGGCAAGAGGGGAGGGCGAGTTCGTATGGGACACGGAAGGCAAAAAGTACATCGACTGCACCACCGGAGTGGGAGTCGCAATACTGGGACATGCGCACCCTTCGGTGATCGCAGCAATTGAACGGCAGTCCAAGGCGCTGATGACCTGCTACCAGCCCTTTTGCCATGAGGAAAGGGCCAGGCTTGAGCAGAGGCTGGTTTCTCTTTTCGGAGTTAACGGAAAGGTAATGCTTTCAAACAGCGGCACAGAGGCAGTGGAAGCCGCGCTCAAGCTTGCGCGCAGGCATACCAAAAGGAAGGGATTTGTTTCGGCAATGAACGCCTTCCACGGAAGGAGCTCGGGGTCGCTTGCGCTCACCTTCAAGGAAAAATACCGCTCGCCCTTTGAGCCGCTGATTGGGCCGATAGCCCGCGTCCGCTTCAATGATGCTGAATCGCTGAAAGGCGCGGTCAATTCCGATACAGCCGCGGTTTTCCTGGAGCCTGTGCAAGGCGAGGGGGGAATCCGGCCTGCAAGCCAGGAATACCTGAAGGCTGCGCGCGACATCTGCACTGACAGGGGCGCGCTTCTCATTATGGACGAGGTGCAAAGCGGCTGCGGCAGGACCGGCAAGTTCTTCGCATTCGAGCATTTCGGGGTGCAGCCTGACATTGCCTGCCTTGCAAAGGGCTTGGGCGGAGGGATGCCGATCGGGGCCACAATTGCCAGGGATGAGGTGGCGACGTTTGGCCCAATGGAGCACGGAAGCACGTTCGGGGGCAATCCGCTTGCCTGCGCTGCAGCCAATGCAGTGCTGGGTACAATTGAAAAGGATAGGCTGCTTGAAAAGGTGGCTTCAGACGGCGAGTATTTGTCGCATCGGCTAAAGGCTGCACTTTCCTCAAAATCCGAATTCCGAGAGGTGCGGGGCATGGGGCTCATGGTTGCAATAGAGCTCAAGGTCCCTTCAAAGGAGCCGCTTGCCTCGCTTGTGCAAAACGGGGTGCTGGCGCTCCCCGCAGGCGAGCAGGTGATCAGGCTGCTTCCGCCATTCATAATATCCCGGGCCTCGCTTGACACTGTTGTGCAAGCCATTGCAGGTGTTGTAAAATGAAGAGCATGGATACAGTCGAATTCCTGGACAGGCTGATTCAGACTCCAAGCCCGTCCTTCCACGAAAGGAAGGCAGCCGAACTCTCTTTATCCTACCTCAGGCAGTTCTCATTCGAGCGCGCGTGGATTGACGCGGCGGGAAACGCTGTTGCAAGCAACTACGCGCATAAAAAAGGGATGCGGCCAGACCTTCTCCTGTTCGGCCACCTGGATACCATTGCCTCGCCCATGCCCTACTGGCGCGAAAGCGACAAGATACACGGAAGGGGCGCGGTGGATGCCAAGTCCTCGCTTGCAGCCCTTTTTTCAGCGGCAGGCACGGCGGACGTCCCTTACAGGCTGATGGTTGCCGGAGTAACAGAAGAGGAGGCGACGACTTCAAAGGGGACGCACCACCTGCTCACCTACGCGAGGCCGAAAATGGCGATTAACGGAGAGCCTTCGAACACCAACGGGGTGACCGTGGCATACAAGGGCAGGATGGTGGTGGAATGCCGCACGCACGGCAAGGCCTCGCACGCTGGCATGGCATCGGAAAACCCGATTGAGAGGACCTTTGAGTACTACGCCAAGCTGCGCGAGCATTTCCCGCTTCACAAGAACCGGTTCGAAAACGTGATACTCAACCTCACGCACATATCGGCAGGGTCGCAGGACGCGCTCAATGTGGTGCCGGAAACGCTGGATTTTTTCATAGACGTAAGGCTTCCGCCCTCGATGAAGAACAGCGAGGTGGGGAATGTTTTCAGGCGCCTTGCCCCGCAGGGCGTGAGCGTGAAGGTGCATGAGAGCCTGCCCGGAGTGGAAACAGACGTCAACCATCCGCTTTGCCGCTCATTGGTGGGCGCGATACGCGACGCGGGCCTTCCCCCCCGCTATGTGAAAAAGCACGGCAGCGCGGACATGAATGTCACCATGCACGCAGGGATACCCACCATTGCATACGGGCCGGGGGACTCGTCACTGGACCACACGCAGCACGAGTTCGTGCTCTTGAAGGATTACGAAATGGCGATAGGGGTTCTGAAAAAGGCGGCAAAAAACCTCGAAGTTTATTTTTGAAAAAATCAGACGCTCCTTATGAAATCCTTGAATATCTCAACGAGCCTGAGGTAGTCTGACTTGGAGACCCATTCCTTGTCGGTGTGCTCGCCTCCTGAAAGGGGCGCGATTGACATTGTGGGCATGCCGGATACGGCGAGCCTGTTGTCGTCCGCAACCGAGGTGCCGTACACGAACGAGACGCCGCCTGACTTTTTCTTTGCGGCCTTGGCAAGGAGCTTCACATACTTGTTTTCCTTGGGTGTCACGTAGGGGGCAAGGTAAGGGGTTGCCCTTTCCTTGAGCCTCACGGTTATCCTCTTCCCGTCAATCGCCCTGAACCTGCCTTTTTTGTAGAGCTTTTCTACGAAGCGCTGCGTTTCGGAAAGCGCGCTTTGGGGGGTCTGCGGGCTGACCAGGTGCCTGTCCAGCTCGATTGTTGCGCTGTCCGGGATGGAAAGCGAGGTGCTCTCTGCCGAAAGCTTGCGGACGAACTGTGTGGGCTGGGGAAGCAGCTTGTGCGAGCCAAGGTTTCCATTCAGCTGCTCAAGCTCCTCGACCAGCCGTGCGGATTCCACTATTGCCGAAATGCCATTTTCCCAAGCGCGCCATCGTAGTCCACGCTCCTAACGCTTTTAATAATGCAGTGCATGCCAGTTCGCCCGGTCCTGTTTTGTTTTATTGAAGCGGCCTTTCCAGCCAATGCAGCGTCGCCATAAGCGGATTACGCCAATAATGAGATTATCTTTTCCACCATTTCGCTGGTTTTTGCGCTGCCGCCAACGTCCTTTGTCTTTACTCCGAGTTCGTAGCACTTGAGGATGGCTGCGCTGAGTTTTTCACCTGCGAACTTTTCCCCGATGTGCTCAAGGAGCATGGCAGTGGAAAGAAGCATTCCTGTTGGGTTCACGACATCCAGCCCTGTGTATTTGGGCGCGGAACCGTGCACTGGCTCGAAAAGCGCGTGTCTTTCACCGTAGTTGCCGGATGGTGCCATGCCCAGTCCTCCGATGAGCGCGGAGGATTCGTCCGAAAGTATGTCGCCGAAGAGGTTGGTGGTGACAATCACCTGGAACTCTTGGGGGGATTTGACAAGGCGCATGGCTACTGAGTCAACGAGTGCGTCTTCGCAGGCTATGCCCTGATAGCCGCTGGCTACTCTGCGGGCTGTTTCCAGGAATAATCCGTCCGTCATGCGAAGAACGTTTGCCTTGTGCACAATCGTTACTTTTGAAAACCCTTTTCTCTTTGCGTACTCGAAGGCAAAGCGCGCAATCCGCTCGCTGGCGTTCTTTGTGATTACGCGGGTGGCTGTTGCTTTGTCGCCTTGCTGCGATTCAATGCCGGAATACATGCCTTCGGTGTTCTCCCGGACTATGGCAAAATTCAGCTGGGGGAAAGGCACTGGAACGCTTGGAAGAGAATGGATTGGGCGGAGGTTGGCGTACAATCCCAGCTCCTTGCGGAGAGCGACTATGGCACTCTTGTAATTGGGGATGCTTGGAGGGGTGGTGACTGCGCAGAATAGTATGGCGTCCGAGGATTTGGCAAGGTCGATTGTTTGTTGCGGGAGGGACGTTCCTTCCTCCTGGAATGCAGCATAGCCAGCCTCCCCTTTCACCCATTCCACTTTTGCAAGCGAATCCACTGCCCTGCGCGCATGCGAAACCAGCCCGGGGCCAACCCCGTCGCCTTCAATGTAGAGGATTGTTTTCATGCTGCCGCCCTCAGGAAACCAGGCGCCCAATATCATCTATCTTGTGATTCTTGAGGAATTCTAGGATGCCGCCTTGCTCCTTGAGCGCAAGAAGCATTGGGGAGATGGAAGCTGGAGTTCTTGCGCCGGTGGTCAGATTGACTGCCTCGTCATTCTCAATTTTCAGCTGGTGGCTTTCCTCAACGTCCTGGGCGAATTTCTCATCGACAACCACCAGCACCAAGCCCTGGTTGATTGCATTCCTGTAGAATATGCGCGCAAACGAGGGCGCGAGAATTGCCTCAATGCCGCACTCCTTAAGCGCACTCACCGCTGTTTCACGAGAGGAGCCGCATCCGAAATTCCTCCCAGCCACAATGAAGTCGCCCATCCTTACGTTCGCAGCAAATTCCGGCCTGTGCTCTATGAATGCGATTTTTGCAAGCTCGCGCCTGTCAGTGGTGATGTTGTGCCTTCCAGGAGTGATGAGGTCGGTGTTTATCGAGTTTCCGAATTTCCAGACGCGCATAATACCAGCTCATTTGAGATATGCCCTTGGGTCGGTTATTTTCCCAGTCAGGGCGGATGCTGCTGCTGTTGCAGGCGAGGCAAGGTATATTTTCGCCTTTGGGGAGCCCATCCTGCCTGTGAAATTCCGATTCGAGGTCGAAACGCAGACATCGTCATCGCCAAGCACGCCCATGTGCCTTCCCAGGCATGCCCCGCAGCCAGGCGGGGCTATTGTTGCGCCCATTTTCGAAAATTCCATGAGAAAGCCGTTGAGAAGGCCCTGCTCGTATACTTCGCGGCTTGCAGGCGTGACTATGAATTTGACGCCCTCCTTCACCTTCCTGCCCTTCATTATCTTGTAAGCCACTGCCAGGTCCTCTATGCGGCAATTTGTGCACGAGCCCAGGAAAACCTGCGTTATGGGCGTGCCCTCCATTTCCGACACTGGCACGTCGCGGTCAATGTCAGGCGGGCAGGCGAGAGTGGGCTCTGTTTTGGAGATATCAATGTCAAGCACGCGCTCGAATAGCGCATCATCATCCGAGCGAAGCTCTTTGAAGGGCTGGTAGCGGTTCTGCCGTTCCAAATAGGCGCGGGTTTGGGAGTCGGCTGGCACTATGCCTGTCTTTGCCCCGATTTCCGCGCACATGTTGGTGAGCGTTAACCGCGAGGGAACGCCGAAATCCGGAATCGCGCTGCCTCCGAACTCCACGACACGGTAGTTCGCGCCCTCGCTTGAGAGTTCTTTCGCAATGCCGAGTATGACGTCCTTGGGGTAGGAGCCCAGCGGCAGCTTGCCTTCCAAGTTTATCCTGATTGTCTGCGGCACGCGCACCCAGATTTTTCCGGTTGCCATTGCTACAGCTGCGTCTGTGGAGCCAAAGCCCACGCACATCGCGCCAATACCGCCGCCGGTGGGAGTGTGCGAGTCCGCGCCAAGCAGGAAGGTATTCGGGTAGGTATAGCTCTCTGCCATCACCTGGTGGCACACCCCGTCGTAGTGGATTTTAACCCCCTGCTCGCGGCAGAAGCGCTCTATCTTGCGGTGCATCTCCGCCACCTGCAGGTTTGGCGCAGGATAAGCGTGGTCGAAGAAGATGAATATTTTTTTTGGGTCGAATACTTTCGCAGCTATCTGGCGGAAAGGCTCGATTGCCCACGCGGTCGTAGTGTCGTGCGCAAGCACGTAGTCCACGTTGATGACCGCCATGTCCCCTACCGAAAGTGGCCTTCCGGCGTGCTCGGAAAGTATTTTTTGTGCAAGGGTTTCTCCGGACATGGTTAACACCAATGATTACTGCTTGTTTTCCGTTGACTCAAGAACGATGTACGTAGTGGTTTCCTTGACGCCCCCGCACGCCCTTACGGCCTCCACCAGATTGTTTATTTCATGGAGCGAGTCGCTTTGCGCGAAAATCAGAAGATCAAGCGTTCCGGTAAGCTCATATATGGTCTTTACCCCCTTGACGGGCCTTATGCTTGCCACTATATTCGCGGTCTTGATTTTCTCGTCTGTTACAGCACCTATGAACACCGATATTCCGCTTTGCATGAAACCACCTCAGATTGCGAAATCAAACAGGTCCCGCTCCTTTTCCTTCAGGCGCGCGAGGGCCTTTTCCAGCTGCGGGTCCGACATTTTCATCCCCAGCGTTTCCGACAAGTAGCGCAGGATGTTCTTGCCGGAATAGCCGCCGACAACGAGCCTGCGCCTCCTTCCAATGCTTTCGGGCGAAAACGCCTCGTAGGATGCGCCCTCCTTGAGCACTGCCGCAAGGTGCGTGCCGCCCTTGTGGCGGAACACGTTCTCACCCACCACAGGCGAGAACGGGTCGGTCGGAAGGCCTGAGTGCTTGGAAAAGGAAGCCGAAAGCTCGACCAGCTTTTCCACTTTTATGTCCTTTCTCTGGCCGTAAAGCACCTGGAGAGCCATTGCCACTTCGGCTACTTTCGGTATTCCCGCACGCTCGCCAGCCCCGTTCACAGAAGCGTGTATGCAGTCCGCCCCTGCCTCCACGCCGGCAAGCGCATTTGCAAGCGCGAGCCCCAGGTCGTTGTGGCAGTGCACGTCAATGCCAGCGTCCGTGGCTGCGCGAACTTCCTTTACCACCGCGAACATGGCGGCAGGAGTCATTATGCCCACCGTATCGGTGATCGAAATCCTGTCCGCCCCGGCTGCCGTGGTCCGCCTGACCATCTCAAGCAGATAGTCCAGCTCGGTCCTCGAGGCGTCCTCGCAGGTGAAACGGAGCTTCAGCCCATGAGCCTTGGCAAACTCCACCATTTCCACGCCGTGTTCCAGCGCCTGCCCGCGGGAGAGGTGCAGCTTGTTTGCCAAGTGCATGTCTGAAGTGGAAAGGTACATTGCTATGAAGGAAGCGTCAAGGTCAAGCAATGACTCTATGTCCTCCTTTTTCGCCCTGCAGTGGAGCACCACAGTCGCACGCGGCTTTTCTGCCATCAGCCTGCGCGCTATCTCACGCTGCTTGTGACCGACTATGGGAGACACTTCAATGAAGTCAACGCCTGACTGGTCGATTTGGCTGGCAAGCTGCAGCGCCTCGCTTTCGGAGAAGTGCACAAGGGGCGCCTGCTCGCCCTCGCGCAAGGTGGAGTCCAGCAGAAGGGTCTTTCCCATAGGTTGCTTGTGGTGGCATTTGTTTATAAATAATTCGTTAAAAAACAACTAAAATCAAATATTTATAAATAAAATATAACTAAATTCGTTAAAAAAAAGAAATATATGACTATAAAGATCATGCCATGCCGCATCAAGTGGAATGATGCCCATTATAATATTGCCATGAGGGATTTTGAAGGAGTTGGGATTATGGCTGAGGAATTGGACAGGCGTGCAATCGAGCTCCACAGGAAAAACAGGGGCAAGCTAGAGGTGAAAAGCAAGGTGGACGCCTCCACCCGCGAAGGGCTTTCCCTCGCATACACTCCTGGCGTTGCCGCTGTTTGCAATGAGATTGTGAAAAATCCCGATGCTGTTTACGACCTTACCATGAAATGGAATTCCGTTGCGGTGGTGTCGGACTGCACGCGGGTGCTTGGGCTTGGGAACATAGGCCCGCTTGCAGGAATGCCGGTCATGGAAGGCAAGGCAGTCCTGTTCAAATCGTACGCGAACATAGACGCATTTCCAATCTGCCTCTCCTGCCATTCTGCGGACGAGATTGTGGCAACTGTGAAGAACATCTCTCCGGTTTTCGGGGGGATAAATCTTGAGGACATCGAATCCCCGAAATGCTTTTCAGTGGAAGAAAGGCTGAAAAAGGAGCTGCCCATCCCGGTTTTCCATGACGACCAGCACGGAACCGCAGTGGTGGTTCTGGCAGGGCTCATAAATGCGCTGAAAGTGGTTGGCAAGAACAAGAAGAGCGCGAGGATCGTGGTGGCTGGGGCTGGAGCCGCAGGGTGCGCGATTGCCAAGCTGCTTGTTGCCGATGGCTTTTCCGATGTGCTGGTGTGCGACAGCAAAGGAATACTTTCAGATTCCGAGGGATTGGCGCCTTACAAGCGCGAATTGGCGAGACTGACCAATAGGAGGGGGAAGACCGGGACGCTTGCCGATGCCATGCAAGGGGCGGATGCGCTGATTGGATTGTCTGCGCCCAACATAATTAGCTCAGAGATGGTAAAATCCATGGGGGCATCGCCGATAATTTTCGCACTTTCCAACCCAGTACCTGAAATCGCCCCTGAGCTTGCCAAAAAGTCGGGAGTAAAAATTTTCGGCACTGCGAGGGCCGACCTGCCCAACCAGGTGAACAACGTGCTTGGCTTCCCTGGGATTTTCCGGGGTGCCCTTATTGTGCGCGCAAGGCAGATAGACGAACGGATGAAGCTTGCGGCCGCATACGCCCTTGCCTTCGTGGTTGGGGAAAAGGAGCTCTCGCGGGATTTCGTGCTTCCTTTTGCATATGACCGGCGCGTGGTTCCTGCTGTTGCCACTGCCGTTGCCAAGGCTGCAATGAAAAGCAATGTTGCAGGGCTGAAAAAAAGTGATGCTGAGATCCGGAACGAGCTTGGGGCGCTCGGGCTCCTCTGAGCTGCAAACGTCATTCTTTTAAATGGAAAAGCACCATGCATCCACGGTGAGGTGCATGAGGTTTTGGGTCTTGGCCGCAGCATTGTTTCTTGCGCTTATTGGAAGCGCTCATGCGGGCTTCACCTACCTGTACTCGATAAATGGCTCCAACCCTCTTGATTCGGACGACTTCTACAAGTTCTACCAGCCGACCGGGCTTCTTTACGAGCACGGCAAGCTCTATGTCGCTGACGGGGGCAAGAACGCGCTTTATATCTTGAACGGAAGCTTCAGGGAAAGGGTGCTGCTTTCAACCTCAAGCGTCAACCCTTTTGACAACCCCCTCCGCATGACCTACGAAAATGGCACGCTCTACATAGCTGACGGAATTTCCACTGTGGTGAAGACCTATAATGGCGAAGGGTTCAATGTCCTGGAATGGAACAAGAAGGAGGGCTCGAACATGGAAAAGCCCTCTGGGGTTGCGCTGGATGAGAGATACGCCTACATAACCGACAATGCACAGGGAAGGCTCTACCTCTATTCACGGGAAAATGAAATGTATGCCAGGGTGGGAATCGAAAAGGGCGGCTCGGATGGCCTCTTGCAGTCGCCCGCGGACGTGGAGATTTATCATGACAAGATTTTCATATCGGACCAGGTCAAGGGACTGGTCTTCGCCTACGACTCCAACCTGTCCTTCCTTTACACCATAGGCAGGGGGCTTGGGGGGGTGGACCTTTCTTCGCCCAGGGGGATAGAGATTTTCGAGGACAGGATATATGTCGCGGATTCCACGAAAAACAGCGTGTTCGTATTCACATTGGACGGCTTTCCAATAGACAGGATCGGCGCGGGCATTGCGAATGGCAGCCTGTCCCTGCCCGAGGACGTGGCAATAGGCGACGGGAAGATTTTTGTTGCGGATACCGGCAGCCGGAGGGTTTTGGTCTATGAGCTCAACAGGACCGTGGGGAACGACACTGTCAAGGAGCTCATTGATGCTGCCAACCGCTCGCTTGCGCAGCTTTACATTTATGCCCCAGTTGCAGCCAAGCTGAACCTCTCCTTCAGCGAGGGCAGCGCAGCTTTGGAACTTGCGACCGCCTTGACAAGTTACGACAACTTCATGTTCACCGACGCATCGGCGCTTGCGCAAAAATCCCTGGACCAGACAGTGGCCCTCCAGCTCAATCTCACGCAGGCAATCGAGCTTCGGGCAAGGCAGCTTGTGAAGGCAGAGACCGGCAGGATTGCCCCCTTCCGAAGGCCGGGCCTCGAGGGAGCAGCCCTTTCCAAGCTGACGCAGTTTGACAACATGGCATCAGACATAAACGCAAAACTCTCCGGCAAAGCATATGGGCTTGCCGCGGATGCCATACTGGAGCTCCCCGCCGTTGCCGACGAATACATCGCGCTGATTGGGCAGGGGGAACGGATGGAAGAGGAGCGGGAGGCCAACCGGACAGCTGGCGATTTTGGCATTCGGATTTCCGCGCTTAGGGTGAGGCTGGAGCGGCTCGGCGCGAATTCTGCCAAGTACAGGCAGAACGCCAATCTCACTGGCTCGCAGGAGCTTCTTGCGGCCGCTTCCGGCCAGGCTGCTGCGGGGGAATACGACTCTGCCAACAGCTCGATTGGCCTGGCAGAGTTCGAGATATCCTCCCAGGAGGCTGTGCTTCGGCAGGCGGCTGATGAAATCGACAAGGGGCTTGCCAACATAAGCTTGATAGAATTCGGCTTCAACGCAGCCGCAGGCAGGCAGATGCTCTTCCCGCCAGACCTTGCCGGGGAGAAATCGCAGATGCTGCAGGCAAAGGACATGGTTTACACCAATCCGCTGCTTGCGGTTGCAATGGCTTCCAAGGCAGCCGAATCCGCAGTTGAAAAATCGAACAGTGCGCAGGCTGTCTCGACAGCCGCTGCCGGGGTGCTGGTGATGCTTGCGCTCATAGGCCTGATTGCCCTTGTGTTCTCGTTCCACATATACTCAAGAAGGAAAAAGATGCGTGAGGAGAAGGCTGCGAGGGAAGAGCCCAAGCGCATAATCTGGAAGGGATGACGTGGATATTTTCAGGGATTCCCAGGCAGCGCTCGCTGTGCTTGCAACAGCCCTCTCGGCCGCAGGCTTTCTGTTTTGCCTCGGCGGCTACTTTTTCTTCTTCCTTTTCATCAGCAGCCTGGATAGCTCGATTTCGCCGCAGATCGAGTCCGCCGAGGCGGCATTGAAAGGAGCCGGGGAGATTCTTTCCGGAGCCGAACAGTCCGCTTCCTCAGCCTCGCAGGGCCTTTCGGAAGTATCTTTTGCGCTTTCCGCGTATTCCGGATCCACCGGAAGCATGGCTGACTCGCTTTCGAGCGTGGCGGCTATTCCCCCTTTTTCGCTTGACAGCAGGCTTTCCTCCGCGGCCGGCAAGCTCAAGGAGGCATCCGGGCATTTTGCTTCAGCCTCGTCCTCCCTAAATAATTCCTCAAGCTCGATATTGAACGCCACTGGCTCGCTTAGGTCGACTGCCGGGGACCTTGGCAAGGCGAAGGGTTCGCTTGGGCAGGCAAAGGCGCTTTTCAAGGACGCGCTTTCAAAGCTCCATCTTGTGGCCATAGCAATAGCCCTTGCGCTCGCATTGCTTTTTTCCTCTGTCTTTTCCCTCTCCCTCTCCATTCTTCTTCCGCATTACCCCCGGCTTTTTTCAAAGGAAAAGAAGGATGAGGATGGGAAAAAGAAGCCAGAGGAAAACGATTAATCCTGCTTTGACTTTAGCGCTTCAAGGATTTCCTTGTGCTGCAATCCATTGGAGGCGAGAAATTGCTGAGTCGTTAGTGACCAGGCCCTTCCTTCAAAATCAGTGACTTTCCCCCCTGCCCGCTCCACTATGAATGCAGCGGCGGCAAAATCATAGGGCTTGAGCTTGAAATGCAGCGCGGCGTCGGCAATCCCGCATGCGACATAGCCCATGTCGTAGATTGCCGAACCGATGAAGCGCGTGTGCTGGCTCATGCGCTCAAGGGCAATGATGCCTTTCATAAAGCCCTGGTCCTCAATTGTGTGGAGCCTGCTGTCGCACATCAGGAAAAAATCCTCAAGCCTTCGGATCTTGGATACTGAAATCCCCCTCCCGTTCAGCGTGGGGCGCTTCCCCTTTTCCGCATAATAGAGCTCTTTTTGGGGAACCAGGTATATCCCGCCTGCGGTCGGCTTTCCCAAGGAAAAGTGCGCAATCGATATCCCGTACAGCGGGATGTTCTGGATGAAGTTATGCGTGCCGTCAATCGGGTCGACCACGAAAAGGGATTCTGCCATAAGGTCGGCTTCCAGGTGCGATTCCTCGGAAAGCACTATTGAATCCGGATGGCTTTTTTGTATCCTGCCGATTATTTTTTTCTCAGAGGCGAAATCGGCAGAGGTTGCCATGTTGTTCCTTTCCTTGGCTGTTATGGTCAGCCCCCTCTTTCTTTCGCGGCCGATCTCAACAGCAGAATCCAAAAGGCAACCTTCTATGAATTTCCTAATCGTTGACATGGGGAATCCGCTCCAAGCTATTCTGCTTTTGCCTGCGGGCTTGCGCCAAATGCAGAAAGCACCTCTGCGAAATCAGAGTACTGGAGCGCGCCTGCGAACACTATTCCCAAGCCCGCGCCCTGCACTTCGACTGTGTTTACGGGCAGCCTGAACTGCGAATACCTTGCGGAAAGCGCCTGCGCCTCCTCTTGCGCCTTTTTCCTAGCCGCCTCATTTGCGCCTGACTTGGAGAACACTAGGAAGGAGGGGGTTGCCCTAACTCCCACGGACGCTGCCTCGGCTGCCTGTGCCGCCACTGCCTGCGCTGTTTTGTTCGATCCCAGGCAGGAGTCGAATTCCGCCTGGTCCAAAGAAAGCCCAAGGGCGTATTCCTTGAGTGAATCGACCGAAAGTGAGTTCTGGCTGGCAAAAAGCCCGTCATGCATCTCCCAGAATTTCCCCTGCAGGCCAGCGCACTCTGCCGCCTCTGCCGCTTTCCCTGCAGAAGGGTGGCTGGCAAGCGGATAATTCCTGAAAACATGCTTGATTTGGGGATAGTCCTGCCTTATTTGCATCAAGGTGGGCTGCGCCTGGGCGCAAAATGGGCACTGGAAATCCGAGTACTCCACCATGATTATTTCCGCCTCCGCATTCCCAAGGAAGTGCGCATTGTCATAGGTGGCAGACGATACCGGCCCCGCAGGCTGAGGCTCAGGCAGGGCAGGCTGTTGCGCAGGCGGTTCTTTCTGGATAGGCACGCTTTTCAGGGGCGCGACCGGCTCGCCGCCTGATGAAAGGCTGATAAATAGCATGCCTGCTGAGAGTATGAAAACCAATGCCATTGCTGCCCAGAATATGGTGTCTGGCTTTTTTTCCTTTTGCGCCTGCTGTTCGGCAGAATAGGCTGCAGTTGACTTTACTTCAAAAACTGGAGTTGGCTTTCTGAACTGGGATCTTGCTTTCCTGAAGGTTGCCGCTTTTCCCTTAGCCACACGAGTTGGCCTGGTTCTTTTTTGCCTGGGTTTAGACTTGTTTTTCCTTTTGGCCATGCAAAAAAACCTCCGCTAGGACAGGGGGAAGAATAAATAAAAAGGAGGGCCCCTTGCGGGGCCGGATTTGGCTATTACTGGCTGGCAAGCAGCGAGTCGACGTAAGACTTCAGCGAGGCATACTCCGCCCCGTTGGGAAGTATCTGGCCGTTTACACCAAAAGAAGGTGTCCCCTGCACCCCCACGCCGTTTGACTGGGCTGTGCTCTGGGCAACCAGGCTGTCATACTTGCCCGAGTCAATGCAGGAAGCCATCGCGGCGCTGTTGAAGCCCGCCTCTGCGGCAAACTTCTTGAGGTTGGCCTTGCTGAAAGTGCCCTCATTTTCCCCCTTCTGCTCGTCGAATATCTTGTCGTGCATCTTGAAGAACGCCTCGTCCCCTCCGATCTCACGCGCGCAGTATGCCGCGTTTGCCGCATCCACGCTTTCCTGGCCCAGGAATGCCATGGGCTGGTAGACGAACCTCACCTTTCCTGCCTTGGCATATTCCTCCACAATCTTGGTGGCTGTGCCGCGGATGGGATCATAGCGCGTTCCCCCGATGTCAAGGCCGTAGACAATGCCGCAGTACGGGCACTGGAAGTCTGCGAATTCGATCACCGTGACCTTTGCGTCCTTGGGCCCTATCGAGGGAGCGTCAACCACCCAGGACCAATCGCCCTGCGAAGCCTGCGCCTGGGCGGCTGGCTGCTGAGCACCGGCGGTTGCGCCTGCCTGCTGGGCGCCGGCAGCAGCCGCGGCCGCAGCTGGCGCCGTTAACTTGATGCCCGCAATCGCCCCCTTCAGGTCGCCCACCCCGACATAGATTGTTGCCGAAACCAGAAGAGCTGCTAGTATAATTGCTATGCCAATGACATACTCGCCCTTTTCCAATGAACCGTTCTTGTCCGCCATTCATCCACCTCCCATTAAGCAGAATGCGCGTGCCTCCTTTCTTTTTGCCAATATTTTTAAACCACACCCCTTCTGTTAGGCGTTGAGGGCCTTGAGGCTAAAGCCAAAGTTTTTATTCTGTGCTTTCGAACCCCTAGCGTATGCTTTCGCTTTCTGCGTTTGACCTCACCCCATCGCAGGCAAAATTGCGCGAGTGGCTGATGCCTTGCGGAACTGGAGGCTTCGCCTCATCCACAGCAATAGGCCTGAACACGCGCAAGTACCACGGCCTCCTGATCGCGCCCATTTCCGGAGGGCAGAACCGGCACGTCATGCTTTCCAAGATGGAGGAAACCGCCAAAATAGGCGGGGCGGAATACCCCCTTTCCACCAACACTTATCCCGGCGTGGTATACCCAGAGGGATTCCGCCACCTGGTGGGATTTTCCTTTGCAGACCATCCTCTTTTCACCTATTCGCTCGGCAGCGCCAGGCTGGAAAAATCGGTCCGCGTGCTGCACGGGAAAAACGCGGTGGTGGTTTCCTACAGGCTGGCTGCGGGAAGGGAGGCTGAGCTTCGTGTCAGGCCGCTTCTTGCCCCGCGCCCGATGCATTCCGACCCTTCCCTATGCGAGCCTGCAGGGCAATTCGAATCCGACCGACACGGATTTTCAATTTCCAAGCCCGCTTCCATGCGCGTGTGCGCCTATGGGGCGACCTTCACTTCTTCTCCTGAGAAGTACCGCAACATGGAATACAGGGTGGAGCAGGAAAGGGGCTACCCCTATTCCGAAACGCTTTGCTCGCCAGGCTATTTTTCAGCGCAGCTTGAAAAGGGAGACGAGCTCCACATAGTCTCCTCTCTCGAGGGATTGCAGCCATCCGAGGCGCTGGACATCCTGGACAGGCAGGCGAACCGCTATTTCCATCTTTCGCGCGGCTTTTGCCAGCAGAGCGGGATCGAGCTTACGGATTTTGCCGACACCCTGCTTCGCGCCGCGGATTCGTTCGTGGTCGCTCGCAGGGGGAAGCACGGGCTGTTGGCAGGCTTTCACTGGTTTTCCGAGTGGGGCAGGGACGCGAATGTGTCCCTGCCGGGCATACTCCTCTGCACAGGCAGGCACGCCCTTGCATTTGAAATCCTCTCAGAGCAGGCAGCCATGATGCGCGAAGGGCTTCTTCCCAATTTCGTGGATGAGAACAATCACGCGCACTATGGCTCGGCGGATGCCTCGCTATGGTTCGTGAACGCGGTGCGGGAATATGCCGAGTGCACCAATGACTACTGGTCTGTGGAGCAGGAGCTTTGGAAGCCCCTGCGCTCCTTCCTTTCCTCGTATGTCCAGGGAAATTCGCTTGTCCGAATGGACTCGGACTGCCTGTTATATGTTAAGGAGCCTGCTGCCACCTGGATGGATGCGAAAATAAACGGAGTTGCAGTAACCCCGAGAAAAGGCAAGCCTGTTGAAATAAACGCCCTTTGGTACTCTGATTTGCATTTCCTGCTTTCCCTTGCCGAGAGGTTCGATGACAAGAAAACCGGCTCGGTAATCGCCCCGATCATCGAAGGCATTGATTCCTCCTTCCAGAAGTACCTGTCTGCAGAGGACGGAAGGCTCTTGGATGTCCTGGAGCCCAATGACTCGACGCTTCGCCCCAACCAGATTTTCGCAGTCAGCCTGCCCCACTCGCCCTTGAACGAGCTTCAGAGGCGGCATGTGTTCAACATCGTGCGCTCAAGGCTCTACACGCCGTTCGGCCTTCGCACCCTTTCCACTGATGATTCCCGCTACCACGAGCGCTATTGCGGCAATCAGGAGGAGCGCGACTCCGCATACCACCAGGGGGCTATTTGGCCCTGGCTGCTGGGCGCGTTCTACGATGCGCAGCTGCGCGTGCACCCAGGATGCGAGCAGCAGGTGCTTGCTTCATTGCGCCCGCTTGCAGATGCCATGCGCTCAGGCTGCCTGGGATCGCTGCCCGAGCTTTATGAGCCCGCCTCAATGCAGCCTGCAGGCGCAATTTCGCAGGCCTGGTCAGTGGCAGAAGTGCTTCGGACTTACGCCAAGGTCAAAAGGGCAGCTTCCGAAAAAAAAGAAATCTATTTGCAAAAGTCGACGCTTCTTGCCTAAAGGAATTGGACGTTCGGATAGTGTTTTTTCAGTATCGTCAGGATATCCCCTTTCCTATGAGATTTGAGAGAGATGTGAATCTGTCCTGTCTTATTCAACCATGTGATTAGACCTTCATTTGCCAGTTCTTTTGCCAAAGCTTCTGCTTCATGCTGGTGTTCCTTTGGAATGGCTGAACGAACATGAATTAGTTCCGTATGCGTGTCCCCCCACCGCCTGTGCCTCGAAAGTTTGTAGAGAATATGCGCCTTGAGGCGTTCTCTGGAAATGTCCGCGTTTTGAATGAAATCACCCGTTAGATGTCCACACCGGGTCGCCGCCCAATATTTCAATATATAGATTTTTAAACATTATAGTTCAATAAAACGTATGGTGATCAGATGGGGAAAGGAGGCTTGGGAACGTCCCTCTTTTTGCAATTTTTCGGGGACAAACCGAAATTTCGCATAATAGATTTCTTGCTGGATAACGAATTGCAGGACTTCACAAAAACAGAAATTGCAAAGGGGGCTGGATTGAGCTGGGCTGCCCTGTTTTCGCATTGGGGCGGCATGGAGAAAAAAAAGATAGTGAAGCTGACAAGAACCGTGGGAAGGGCAAAGCTGTATCAGCTCAATGGAAAATCCCCCCTGGTAATGCTTCTGAAGAACATTGAGATGACGCTCATAAGAGAAGCAGCTGACGCGGCAGAGGAGGAAGCCTCGATGAAGGTAAAGGCAAGGAACGGCACGAGGCAGAAAAAATAGCTGCCTAAAGTAGCTTCAGCTCCTTCGTGAACTTGTCAATTTTCGCCTCTTCTGCAGGGCCCGCACCAAAGCAGGTCAGAGTCCCGGGCTCAAGCTGCGTGTGCCCTGCGTCGCGGATGAGTGCGCACGGGATTTCCCTTTTCATCCGCTCGTACAACTGCAGGAGTTCCGCTTCGCTTGCCACTTTCAATACGACTTTTTTCTGCCCCTCTGCCTCCCACCTGCGCGCCACCCACTTGTCAGCCAACTCTGCCTTCCGGAAGGCGGAAAGGGAAGCGTGTGAAACCTGCGCTGCGGTTTTCCCCCGCCCCATATCCAGGTCGCTTCGGACGACTATTGCCTGCTTGAGTGGCATGGAAATTAAAAGTCCTCTCAATATTATATCCCTTATGCTTGACTCGGGATTGGAAGAGATCGCACAGAGGATTGCGGCCAGCGAAAGGGCGAGGGCAGACCTTGCAAAGCGGCTGCGTTTCAACTCGGGGAAGATGGAATACGCCGAAACCCTGGAAAAGGAGCTGTTCTGCCCTGTGGAAAAGGCTGAAGTCCAAGGCTCGGTGGCGGCAGTGGACAGCGGCATTGCGGGCGAGGAGCTCCACGGGTTTGACTTTCTCCTCATGCGCTCGGTCGGCGTGGTGTTCGATTACAAGGGCTCCAAGGTGGCTTCCCACAAATATTTCCCCTCTTCGCTTCCGAAAATGGAGTACGACGTCCGGAGCGGATTGGATTCACACGACGTGATGTGGCACAAGTCCCTCTTCAGGCTCAGGGGCGAGCTTTCCTGCGCCAGCAGCCTGATTGGGAAACACTCGCCTGCCTACATGCTCATGGACGGCTCGATTGCCCCGCTGCTTTCGGACAAGCCGTCAGAAGAATCCGAAATCCGCCCGCTTTACAACGAAGTGGTCAGTGAGTACAGGAAGCTGTACGAAACNNAAGCACTCGCAAAACGAGGCAGGGTTTGCACACACCACTGACACGAATTTCCTCTTTTTCATGCTGGAAGCAGGCGAGCGGACCTGCGCGTTTTCCTATGCCTCCTCCCCTGGCAAGCACCAGATCCTGAAGGACCTTGGGCAATGGGCGGAAAAGATATTGGCATTTTACGTAAAGCCCGTGAAGGACGACCGGCCGCTTCGGGTGGAGTTTTTGTCAGGGCAGAAGACCTTCGGGCAGATAGCCTCATTTGTCCACTCGCTTTCCTCCCTGCACAAGGCATACGCATACCCGGCTGTGCTCATTGAGGCAGACTTGCGCGCAGCGCTTGCGGGCGACGAGTTTGAAAGGGCGTACGGAAGCCTTTTTTCGCGCCTTGGGGCAGGCTCCTCGGTGATGAGGCTGAGGAGGAATATCCGGCCTTTCAGGTGAGGAACAACTGAGGCTGCATCGTTTGCGCATTGCAAAATACCAAATATTATTAACCAGCCCGTAGAAGCAATAATCAAGGAAAGCTGGAAGGGGTGGGGGCTATGGACGGCATCGGAAGGCCTGTGGAAGAGGGCAAGGAATACGAAGTAACGATTGATGCCAAGGGCGCTAAAGGGGACGGCATCGCCCATCTTGAGGGCTTTGTGATNNAGGAAGGCATCCGAAGTCATACTCAAAGGCCTGCGAAAGCTCGAGTACCGCGGCTACGACTCTGCGGGCATTGCCACGCTTGACGGAAAGGTGCGATCCATCAAGGATATCGGCAGGATAGACGACATACACAAGCAAAGGAACTTCCTGCAGCTTGAGGGCACTTTAGGCATAGGGCACACGCGCTGGGCGACCCACGGAGGGGTGACTGCAAAGAACGCGCACCCGCACACCGACTGCTCGATGAAAATATTCGTCATACACAACGGAGTGATCGAGAATTTCGACTCGCTGAAGAGTGAGCTGGCAAAGAAAGGCCATAAATTCACATCTGAAACCGACACAGAGCTCGTAGCCCACCTTATAGAGGAGGAATGGAAGGCGGGGAAGGATTTTGGCAAGGCTTTTGCATTAGCAATAGGGAAGCTTTCAGGATCCTGGTCGCTTCTCGCAATGGCAGAAGGGGAAAAGGCCATACACCTTTCGCGGAACGGCCCGCCGCTGGTGATAGGGATAGGCAAGGGCGAGATGTTCTGCGCATCGGACGTGCCAGCGCTCCTTGAATACACCAAAAAGGCGGTTTATATTGAGGATGGCGACCGCGCCGAATTGACCAGGGGCGGATGGAAGGTTTTCGGGAAGGGTGGGAAGAATGCAAAGCGAAAGGTCCATGTCATTACCTGGAGCGCTTCAATGGCCGAAAAGGATGGCTACCCGCATTTCATGCTCAAGGAGATTTTCGAGTCTCAGACCAAGATACGCGAAGCCCTGTCAGCAGACGTCAAGGGGGCGGTGTCCCTTCTCAGGGGCGAAAAGCGCGCCACTGTGATCGCCTGCGGCACCTCCTACTACGCAGGGCTGGTGTTCAAGGCGCTCCTCCAGGGAAAGCTGCGGATGAACTGCGATGTGATATACGGCTCTGAATTCCCCTACCTAAGGACAGGCAAGGAGCGCGCGGTCGTGGCAATCAGCCAGTCAGGCGAAACCGCAGACACGCTTTCCGCCGTGCGGCTTGCCAAAAAGTCAGGGGCAAAAATTGTTGCGATTACCAACGCGGTGGGAAGCTCGCTTTACAGGGAGGCGGACAAAAAAGTGATAATCGGCGCAGGCCCGGAAATCGCCGTGGTCGCCACCAAGTCATACACCTGCACTCTTGCAGTGCTTGCAAAAATCGCGCTCCTCATCGCAGGCGAGGGAAAGAAGATGACCGAGCTTGCCCTTCTTTCTGATGAAATCGAAAAGCTCCTGTCCCGCGCATCTGAGATTGAGAAAATCGCCTCGGAACTGTCAAAGTACAGGGACTTTTTCTTCATAGGCCGCTCGCTTTCCTACCCATCAGCGCTCGAAGGCGCGCTCAAGCTCAAGGAGATAACCTACCTTCACGCCGAGGCTTATCCAGCGGGCGAGCTCAAGCACGGGCCGTTGTCCCTTCTAGAAAAGGGGGTTGCCGTGATTTCCCTTGCCCCCTCTGGCGAAACGTTTGCGAAGACGCTTTCCAACATGCAGGAGTGCAGGGCAAGGAACGCCACCCTGGTGGTGCTTTCGGATAAGGAAGAAGCGATTTCAAAGGCTACTTACTCTTTCAGGATGCCTAAAATGGACCCGCTTGCCATTCCCATACTCTACGCAATTCCGCTGCAGCTTCTTGCCTATTACATGGCAGTGGGAATGAAGAAGGACCCTGACAAGCCGAGGAATTTGGCTAAATCCGTGACAGTGGAATAGGAAAAACTTCACTGCCGCCAGAGGAAGACCCGCACTCGTACTGGGATGCCGTCAATTACCGCCCCCCTGTGTGCAATTGCAACTTGGGTGGCATTGGTCGGATATCTGTAGCCCATTGTGTACAGCATTGTTGCGCCGTTTGTTGCCGTATCATCGATAACTATGTAGTATTGGGCTGGCGATCGCATGATCCGACCGACTTGTACGTAATTGCTTTCAGGGGAAGGAGGAGCGGAGAAGTCAGGTACTAATGCTTCCAGGCGCTCGACCTTGCTTTTGTTGAGCCTGATGGAGTAATCGTCAGCAAGCCCGATCTGCCGAACATTGGATAAGTCAGCCAGGCTTGCCCAATCTGAAGGCGAGCCAGGGGACATTAGTGATTCGGCGATCCGCATGCTGTCATCGTACATCGAGCCTGTGCGGGAGTCCACTACCGACTGCGCCCCGTACCAGTAGGCAACAAGGGAAGTTATGGCAATCACCATGATAACCGATGCTATGATCGCATCGAAGGAGAAATACTGCCCCCTTTGGTGTTTTTTTGCCATTCTCATGTTTATCCCTTTGAGAACTTGATGGAGCTTCCCGTGTTCTCAATTTTCACACGAAGTCCCTTGCTTGCGTTTATCAAAATGCTGTTCGCGTTTGGATTGCTTATGAAACCAGACGGATCAACCAATAAATCATACGATGAGGTAATTGTTGGCGCAGAGAAGCTGTTTATCCTGGAGGGCCCCTGCCAGTCCACGTAGACAAAGCCCGTTTCCTTCAAGTCTGCCCGCTCGGCCTTGCTGACGGTGATGATATAGGGCTTGCCATGAATGTTGCTAGGCAAGGTGACTGTCTGTGAAAACCCCTTGCCTGCGACAAATGCCGTTTCTATATGGTCCGCAAACCCGTATGCCACTTCCTGGGCAAAGGCGTTTTCAGCCCGCGAAAGCTCCTGCTCCTGAAGCTGCAGGAAGATCGCCACGCTGGTGACGAACACCAAAAGGAAGAATGCGGCATAGGCAAGCACTTCCACCGCAGCCTGCCCGCGCATCCCGGTTGATTTTGCCCATGTCATGAAAATCACAGCCCTAATCCTTGTAGCTTATGTTCACATAATTCCCATTCCAGATGTACTCAAGCCTTATCCTCTGGATGCCTGCCAGGCGCTTGCCTGCCAGATTTCCGGAAATGTTCGCGAATGTGGTGCTGACCGCGTCCACTTCCTGCCCGTTGGCGTTAACAGTAAGCACCACCAGTCCCCCTTCAATGGAGCCATTTACAATGCCGTTTGGGTAGTTCACAAAAATTGTTTTCTTGGCATCCGGTCCTTGGAGGTAAAGCTCACCCGCTTCGTCTGCTATGGTACGCGCTGATATCTTGGCCTGGTTCACGGAAGTTTCGGAAAGCTCGGCATTTGAGGAGGAAATGAAAAGGAAGGCCAACGGGAGCATGAAAGCCAGGGCAAAGCCTGCAAGGACCAGCATTTCGGTCGCCGCCTGCGCACGCAGGGGGCGGGCAGTGGTGCCGCAATGTTCAGCAGAACATTGTCGGCGAGGTGCCAGGCAGGGCACAACGCCGCAGCACCACTCAATCGCAGCTTGACCACGCATGGGCAAGGTGCGAGCATTGTGCAAAGCACAATCAATCGCCGCCTGTCCGCGCATTCCAATTGTTCGCGCCATCAAAATCACATCAGCCGCAGTGCTCAGAAGTGCATCTTATGCCATCCATGCCATACCTGCCCGCGGCATCGTCGCTCACCCTGAATATGCCCACGCCCAGTTCCGTAACGTTGGGGTCATTGGAGCACATCTCATAACTTTTGCAGCCCGGCATGCCCATTATTCTCGGGAACAGCGAATCGTCCCTGACCCCCTCCCGATTATAAAACTCATGGTCCAGCCTGGAAAAGTCAGGATGCCCATCATCTTTGTCATCAGCCCCGCCAGCCCACCTGCCTATTACAAATGTTTCGAGCCCGAATGCAGGGCTTGTCAGAGTGTCCGCGCCTTGCTGCACCATCCGCTGGAAAAAGGATGGGCCCTTTTCGCTCTTGACATAAAACCCGCAGATGGTGGCGTCGCGAAGCGCTGTCATGTCCCAGATCCTGTGGTATGCCCCGGGCACCCTGATGTCTGCCGGATTGAGGAACTCGTTGTCCATCAGCACATACTTGAAGTCGGATACGTTGGCCAAGTCCACATTCTTAACGCCGCTAAGCCAATCCGTGCCGTCTATTGCCATGTAGGGCTTGGTGACGTTGTTGTACCTCTGCTCAGCAATCCCAGGGCAGCCGGCTGTGAGAGGCGTGTAGCGCACATAGCAGTTCAGGCATTTTACCTGCTGGGTGACATTGTACTCGCACCCTTCAGAGCTTCCGGGCGGGGTGTAGATATAGCTGATTTCCTCGGGTTTATTGGTCATGATTACCGCACCGTAGGAGTCTGCGAATATGGTCATGCTCTCGTCGTATTCGTGCACCAGCATGTATTGCGAGAGACTTGCTATTTCATCTGCTGAAAAATTTGTCGGGTACTCGTCCACAACAGGGCCGTAGAACCAGCCGTATCCTTCGGTCACCCTTCCTTCCAGGATGAGTTGGTCTGGCTCGAGGTCATCTGGCCCGTCGTATTTCACATTCCTGAAGAACTGCCGCTCTGAGAAATTGATGCAGGACGACCCGCTGTTGCAGCGCTGGACTGCGTCAGAGCGCCTTATGAGGGGGTCCAGGAAGCCGTCAATCGGGAAGGTGGCGTTTGCCTTGAGGACCTTATTCTGGCGCATGGTGCCCTCCCGGTCAGATATGTTCATCTCCACCTCAAATTGGACATTCAAGTCCCAAGCGGAAACCTGCCTGAAGGAAAAGTTTTTCTGGGAAGAAAAGCTTGCGTTCAATCCCATGACTTCGGCAGCCGCGGCTATCTTGTCCAGCCAGGAGGAAAGTGCGTATGAGTCCTTCTCTTCGTCGCTGTAAGTTATGGAAGACGGGTCCCCCTCAATAGGAATCGAAGAGCCGTTGAGCATGAGCTCCTTTATCACCTGAGGCACCCTTTCAGTCGAAGGATTGCCAGTGTCGCTTGTTGAAATTGGAAAAAGGGCTTTCCCCGGCTGGGAGGTGAAATTGACCAGCTTATAAGTTGCGTAGAACGCGGATGCGTTTGCGAACTTTGAAAGGGTGCTATCAGAAAGGGTGGAAAGCGAGAGGCGCATTGCCTCTCCTTTGAACTTCTGCGTTGCCCGCGAGTCTTGCTGCTCGAAAGTCCTGACCCAGACCTGGACGCTGAGAAGCATGAGCATGAGCATTGCAAGCGCCATCACTGTGAAGAAGAAGCCGCGCGATTGAGCAATCCTTTTCCCAGCCATAAATATCACGTGTAGACCACCAGCCTCACCATCCTTACGCTGTTTTGACCCGCCCCAAAACCGCTGATGGGCTGGCTGCAGGGGGTGACCGAGCAGGGGGATGCTGGAGGGTTGTTGGTGCCGTTGTAACCAAAACAGGAAAGGTAACAGTACTGGGATTCTCCCCTCACTTGATCTACTTCATAGAAGGAGGAGAACATGGTGGCTGACGCGCGAAGCTTGGTGAAATTCCTGCCCTCCCTTCCGCTCTGTGACGTCGGATATGAGGAGTCATATTTTGGTATCCATTTTTTACTTGCGAAATCGTAGGTTTCCAGCCTGTAGCCGTAGCCGAACGGGATTATGCCGCCAGCAGTCTTGTCCATGACCTCGTTAAGCGGGAGGCCCCCGGATAGTGCGTACTCCAAATAAAAGGGAGGATTGCCATCAGGCGAGCTGGTTGCCATGACCTGCAGCGTGTCATGTGCCAGCCTGGAGGTTTGCTCAAGGCTGGCGTAATACGGCTTGGGTGTTCCGATGATGAAGATGAGCAGGCTGATCGTTACCATGGTGAGAGTGAATGCAACGAACGCATCGAGCGAAAAGATGAACCCCACACGTCTCATGGACTAAATTCTCCAATATAATATTAAATGTGTGTTGTAGGGCAAAGGAAACACAACCGTTTTAAAACCAAACACGCCAATTCTCCCCTGCGATGCGACCGCAGCGGGCTTAGCCCGCCCGTTTGCATTTTGCAGGCAAAATGCGACCGTAGTCTAGCCTGGTTAGGATTCGAGATTGCCATGGCTGATGTGGCGGTTTGTACGGAATCGGCCGCACAAATCTCGCGAGCCGGGTTCAAATGCAACCCCAAGGGGGGCTCCGCCCCCTTAGTGCTGCGCCCCCCAAACTCCCTGTTTGGCTGGTGCTTTGTGTGAAAATCCCGGCGGTCGCATTTTTTATTTATA
>DUFS01000074.1 GCA_013331805.1 Microcaldota archaeon
CGCAAGATTACCCTTATTCGGAATCATACTTCTGGTATCCCTTGCGAATGCCGAGGACTTTGTCGCTGTCAACTCTTTTGACGGGAGAGACGTGCTTTCCGGCATATTCTACGCAAACGTCAAGGGGTATCCTGTCCGTTTCCTCCCCTCCCCTGCCCACGACTTGAGCATATTCCTGGCAAAAGTGGGGTCCAACCATTCGGTGCTCCTGGTGCAGTCCGCAGCCAATCCGGTCAGCATACTGGCCGAAAGCGAGCTCCGCTATAGCAACCAGGTGGAGCTTTACGCTTCCCAAGGCGGGGCAGAGACCAACCTGGACCTGGCGAAAAGGTCAGGCGCAGAAAGCTTCATAGTGGTCGATTCGGCATACTCCGACAGCGCGATTTCAGCAATTCCATACGCAGCTCTCACCAAATCCTACGTGCTTCTCGCCGACAAGGGCAACATTGCGAAAATAACGGAAATAACCGCGGGCAAAAAGGTGACCATTTTCGGATACGTGGACAGGCAGGTGCGGGACGGCCTTTCAGCCGCCAATCCCACTGTTATTGGCAAGGGCGAGGACAAGTACGAGGACAATGTGGAAATCGTGCGCATGATGGTGGCAACATACAACTTCAACCGCTCGATACTGAGCGACGGCGCGGCATTGGAGGATGCAATGGCATCCGGCACGCTCCCCATCCTGCTCATGGGGAAGCTCATCCCCCTTGTGACCTATGACTTCCTCAAGGAAAACGTGCGGCAAGGAAAAATAACCGGCGTGCTTCTCATAGGAAACGAGCTTATCACCCCTGTGCAGGACATGAGGGAAAGGATAAAAAACGACCTTGCCTCGGAGGGCGTGAACCGCACGCTCGGGGTGGTCATCAAGTTCGCGCAGGCAATGCCTTCGAGCTCGGAAAAGGTGCTTTCGCTTGACACCTTCGGCCTCCCTGCCTATGTTCCCCTCCTCAACATCAGCGAAGTGGTGTACAACAGGCAGAATGGCAAGGTCATGATGGGGGTGGAAAACACAGGCGACGGTCCCCTTTATTACACCAGCGAAATCCGGATTAAAGTGAACGGCCAGGACTACCGCGTGCTGGGCAGGAGCGAGCCTGCCCTGGTGGAGCGCGGAGGCAGCGCAAGCGACGAATTCAGCCTTGACCTTTCAGGGATAAGCGAGGGCTCGGTCACTGCGGTGTCGCTTGTGAAATTCGGCTCTTCCAAAAGGTCGCTTGACCAGGCCGCTGTCCTGGATACTGCGCTTGCCTCGATAGACTACGTGGACAACTCCATTGTGAGCGTCAAATACTCCAAGTACGACAAGGCCAACGAAAAGCTCCTGATAACCATCAAAAACGACGGGGACGGGACGGCGTTCGTCTTCGCCCAGGTCTCGCTTTTTGACGAAAACGGGATCCTCACCAAGGTCAGCGCGCCCTCCATCCGCCAGGTGGACCAAAATTCCCTTTTAACCGAGGAATTCCTGCTCGGCCTGAATGAAAAGGAGCTGAGCCTGAACAAGAACATCAACGTGTCCCTCCAGTACGGCGGAAGGCGGGGCTTTTTGACCAAGAGCGCCGTGTATTCCGTGCCCCTCGAGCAGGAGGAGCAGCCAATGCAGCTGCAGCTCATCCTCGTTGGCGCGGCTTTCGCTGTCGGCCTGCTGCTGGTGCTGTTCTTGCTTTTCATCTTCCTGAGATGGAGGAAAAGGAAGGGAGAATAAGGAGGGAAGCATATGTCAGCAGGAAAGCTGTGCATCCTCCTATTGAGTCTTATTATTCTTGCCCCTCCCCTGTCCGCAGCCGGGGCGGAAACCGAGGGGGGCAACATCAGCCGCGCTGACGTTTCCCTGTTCGGCGCCTCGAGCTGGCACGGCGCCTGCGGCCAGGTCTCTTCCTCGCCCTTTGCGCCCGCAGTCATAACTGCAACAGGCGGGGCAATAACCAGCCTGACCATCCAAACCGGCTCCTCAAGCTGCGCCCACGGGGCGGAGACAGTCAACCTCCTGTTTTCCAATTCCTCCAGCGCCATTTCCTCGCTTGCGCCCGGCAGCCTCGCACTGCTCGATTCGTTCGTGGGCTCGCATTCCGAGAACGCCTCCTCCACATTCCTGGAGAGCAGCACCTTTTCCACATCGGGCTTTGGAAGCATTTCAGGCGTTCCCACGGCATACACCGAGCCTGCGGCAGCCCGCAAATTCAGGCTGGGCTTTCTGCAGGACCAAAGCGGGAACCTGGTATTCATCACTCCTGCTGTCAGTGATGAAACAGGATACAACGGAAGCCCCATGGATTTCCAGGCGATGCTTCCAACCAACAACGGGAGTGCGGTGCAGTATCATGTCTCGGTTGACATCTCCTGCTCCCCGGCGCCCCCAACTCCCTCGCCCTCCCCCGGCCCGTCTTACACGGTCTCGCCCGGAGCCAGCATACCGATATATGCCGAAATGCCGAACGTCACCATCCCGACAACTGCGCCCAGGGCTTCAGACATCCGGGTATTGCGGTTCTCGCCCTTCCGCGAGGTGTTGCCGGGCGACAACATAGTCATCAACCCGCTTTTGGAAAACCCGACCGACCAGCCGGTCAGCATCAGGATCAGCCTTGCCGGCGCGGGAGCCGCGCTTGCCAATCCGGTTGCAAACGTGTTCCTCCCGGCATACGAGAAGATGACAGTGCCATTTGCGCTTCACATACCTGACGACATGCCTGCCGGCTACTATTCGCTTGTGATGAACATATCCGCGGGCAAGTCCGAGGTCTCCTATCCTTCGATCATCCGCGTGGTGCGCTCCTTCCGGGCTGACCAGCCTGCGGTCAAGCGCCAGTTTTCGCTGGACTATGAAAACGGCGAAACGCTGGTGTCGCTCACCATGACCAACAGGGGCGCTGACCCGATCTCGCACATCCAGGTCTACGAGGCAGTCCCCCCGGTTTTCTTTGACGAGCTTGGCAACCGGAAGTTCACCACGCAGCTGACCAGCGTGTCGGGCGAGGGCTCCAGCACTATCGAGGGATCCAACATCCGCTGGGACGTGGAGGACGTCCTTCCCCAGGAATCGCGCACCATTTTCTACAGGGTGCCCCTGCTTCTCACCGACCTTTCTGACTACGCTGGATGGAACCTGGCGCAGCTCATAATAATTGACAAATCCTCGCAGGCAGACATCCTCGTGCGCGACCTGCAGGTGCCCACCATGCTCCCCGGCGACAAAGGCGAGATCACCATGAAGCTTTTCAATTCTGGCGGAGTCGCGCACGACGTTGAGCTGGACATAATAGGCCCGCAGGGCTGGAAGATCAACCCCCGCGCGCTCACATTGAACATGCCCTCGCGAAGCTCGGAAGACCTGGTCTTCGAAGTGGAATCCCCCGCGTTCGTCAGCGCCGGCACCTATGGCATCACCCTCCGCATGAAGTACCGCAACACCTTCTTTGACAAGCAGATATTCGTCTACATCTACGAGCCGTTGGTGGAATTTTTCGCGCCGCCGCTGCCCGACCAGCTGTTTGCCCTGATGGGCGGCGTCCTCCCGAACCTGCTGCTGCTGGCTTTTGTGCTGGCGGCGGCGGCAGGAATAGCGTTTGCCCTGCACAGGAAGATCAACTCGGCGAAATACAGCCAGGAGCGCCTCGACAGCCTCAGGCAGATGGAAAAAATGCTGGACGGCGAGGAAGAGGCCGCCAGGCAGGCGCGCAGGGTGAAAACGAGGAAGAGGAAGCCCCCGCAATAACTTTTAAATCTCCCCTGCGTACCCCCTCGGTATGCCTAAGAAAATAATAAGCGTGGTTTCGGGCAAAGGCGGCGTTGGCAAAAGCACTCTGGCCGTGAACATAGCAACCCTTCTTGCAAAGGCCGGGGCATCCACCGTGCTGATTGATGCGGACATATACAACCCGTGCGTGTTCTTCCACCTCGGCCTCTCGCCGCAGTCGGCAGGGCTGCAGGAGCTTCTTGCCGGCGAATCCACGCTCGACGAGGTGCTGCCCATACACCCGGCCTCGGGCCTGCGCTGCGTCTCATCTTCGATATCCCCCTATGGCAAGATCCGGTTCGAGCGCCTGAAAAAAGTGGTGGACATGCTCGAATACGAGTTCATAATCATAGACTGCCCGCCAGGGTTCTCGGAGCTCATCAAGGAGGCAGTGGCGGTTTCCACCAGCGTTTTTGTGATGATGACGCCGGACATGCCCTCGTGCACGGCGGCCCTGAAGCTGGTGTCGTTCATGCGCAACCACGGGCGCGGCGGCAGGCTCCCGAACATGGTCTATTTTCTCAATCGCGTCACCAACGCACCGTATGAAATCCACCCCCGCGAGATGGAGGGCCTGTTCACTGCGCGGCTGGGCGCGGTGATTCCCGAGGACCCGAACGTGCCAAAGAGCATATCCGCAAAAACCCCCCTGGTGCTTTTCAGCCCATATTGCCCTTTTTCCCGCGCCCTTGTGGATTTCACGGAAATCATGCTCCGCGACCGGGACAGCAAGTTTGACATTTCCAAGCCGGCAAAATACACCCCGGCCATTTTTGTGGATGAGATGGGGCGGGAGGCTGAGCCTGCGAAGAGGGAGGGATTGCTGGCGAGGATAGCGCGCTTCCTGCGGGATCTTTTCACGTGAAACAAGGGCGGCGCAATCGCGGTTCACATCGAAAACACATAAAAAAATAGGCGAAAATGGGGGGGGAAGAAACGCCCATATGCTTTTAAAAATCTGCTTCGAACCAATTTCGGATCCGTATGATCGCCCTTTCGCGCCTTTCCCTTTTCCTGATGGTTTTTGCCCAGTTCAGCAACGCGGTTGTTGAAACAGCGGTCCCTTTCAACGGAAGTTCGGCCGCAGCCCTTCAGCTTTCCTTCTTTTCAGTCAATCCGGCCACAGTGCTTTCAGGCGAGCCTGCCGAATTTGAAGTGCAGGTGAGCAGCTTCGTCAACACGGTTGAATATTTCCAGGCTACAATATTCATCTATGAATCAGGGGGCAACCTTGCGGGCACCATGCCATATGCAGGCTCGGCAATCGCAGGCGGCGAAACGCAGGCAATCACAAGATTCTGGGACACAGCAGGCAAAAAGCCAGGCGCATATCGGGCGTTCATCAATGCAACCTTTGCAGGCAACGAGTCAACCAACACCAGAAGCGCGGAATTCACCATTGCCTCGTCAATCGCGCCCGGGGCATTGGCCGCGGCAAACAACACGGCGGCCAACGGCACTGGCGTGGCGGGCGGCGTTCCTGGAAGCAAAGAACAGGACTGCAATGAATATTTTTGCGGCGAATGGGGGGAGTGCATTGAAGGATACCGCCTGCAGGCATGCGCCCAGACTCCAGGGTGCTCTGGAAAGGACTTTTTCCGCGTGGAAAAATGCCCCCAAGACGGGGAGGGGCGGACTGTTGAGCGGAAAATCTGCGCAGCGCTTCCGCAGGCATGCGCACCACAGGGGCAGGAACAGAACTACCTCTGCGCCTGCCTTCCAGCCATCCTGGTGGCAATTGTCTTTTTCGCCTTGCTTCTCACAAGAAGGATGCTGAGGCGCAGGTTTTAGGCAAAAACCCAACAGCCCCACGCATATTTTGCAGCGCAAAACCATCTCCTTAAGTTTATAAGCATTCTCTGCGATTTCATCTCATAAAAAGGGAGGGGCAAACCAGTAGATTTCCAGCTGGAGATAGCCTGTCGGCTAGCTTCCGGCAGGGCAGGTAAGAAAGGAGGAAGACAAGATGGAATTGCGGTCAAACCTATTATTCCAGGCAAATCCCATCCTCCTCTTAATAGGCCTGCTCGCCATCCCGCAATTGGTCAACATTTCCTATATGGAGGGGTTTGGAGAGGATTTCGCCAACATGGCACTTGAGATGGTGCAGAACAGCACCTACTCCTACCCATCCTTCCAGTTCCTGGAAATGGAAATGGGCTCCTGGGCATTGGCGCAAGTCAGCCTCCCGGAATCAGACTACACGCTCCAGGCAATCTCCACAGACCCCCTGAGCAACACCGCGCCGCTCACCTTATACCCCCAGAACCCGGCAGGCACAGCCGAGCCTTCAATTAATGAATCAGACATTCCCCCATCCCTCCCTTCCAATTTTTCAGATTCCAGCCCTTTGCCGTCAAACGAATCAAACATTTCCCAGTCCCTATCTTCCAACCTTTCAGAAGCCATCATTCCAATTCCAAACGCAACTGAAAACGAAACCCCTGGGCTAATTCCCACGGCAGGCGAGCCAAGCCAATACCAGCCTGAGAACGGATCAGCCATAATCAACGTGTCCTATTCAGACGGCCTGGAGGAAAACTTCTCCAACCTGCTTATAGAATCCTCATCTGGAAACAACACCTCCCAGGCAAACTTCACCATCCTTGACTTCGAGCAGGGGACTTGGGCGCTGGTGAATGTTTCCGCGACAGACAATGATTCGCTGTTAAGCATACTTTCCAAGCCAGAGCAAGGCGGCATTTATCCGGCAAACGCCTCTGCTTCACAATTGAACGTGACCTATTCTGACGGCATGGAGGCTGATTTTTCCAACCTGCTGGTGGAATTCAGCGGCAACGGCACCCCGATCCAAATCAACCACACCATCTCATCCTTCGAGCCCTCCCAATGGGCGCTTCTCCTTCTTGACAGGCCGCCCCTGGAATCGGAATCCATTTCAGTCTTTGCCAGCCAGAAGCATCCTGAAAAAAAGCCCAAAAGTTCCATAATTTTCGGCGAGGATTTCGCCGCCTTCCTTTCTGCAAAAGGAAGCCAGATGGAGATCAGCCAGGCAACGCTTTCGCTTCTTGAAAACAATGCAACAGCAAGGGTCATTGTCAAGCTTCGGCAGGGCGCATTCAAAGACCTTCCAATAGCAGCAGAAGCCGCACAGCGCATAAAAAAGCTTGGCAAGAGGGGCCTGCAGGCAATGGAAATCAGCCAGGAATCGCTGGAAAATCTGGCTGACGCAGGCGTGGAAAGAATATACCCCGACCTGCCAATGCAAATCTCGCTTTCCGACTCAATCCCCCTTATCCAGGCAGACCGTGTTCAAGGCGGGCTTGGCTACACCGGCGAGGGCGTGGCAGTCTGCCTTCTTGACACAGGGGTGGACTTCAGCCTCCCATCCCTTGAGGGAAAAGCAATCTCAGGATACGACTTCGTCAACAACGACACAGACGCATCGGACGACCACGGGCACGGGACGCTCATGGCATCAATCATCCATGCAGCCGCGCCCAACGCAACCATACTCTCGCTCAAAGTATTGGACTCCTCGGGCACAGGCTACTCCTCGGACATCATTTCCGCAATCGACTACTGCAGCTCCCTTGCGCAAGGGGGGCAGGTGAAGATAGTCTCCATGAGCCTGGGAGGGGGGAACTTCACAGGATACTGCGACTCGGTCGACGCAGTTGCAGAGGAAACCAGCCTTGCCTCGGAAGCCGGCCTTTTCATGGTCGCTTCCTCTGGCAACAACGGGGCAGATTACATCACCTCGCCTGCCTGCGCAAGCGGCGCGACGGCAGTTTCCTCCACCTCGAAATCAGACGCAGTCTCCTCNNCAGAAACGCGCTTCAAGACAACAGGCAGATTCATCGAATACAACGCTGCGAATTTCAGCAGGATAAACGTTTACAACGCAATCATAAACAATGTCACCGGCCTTCCCAGCAACCAGACAATAAACGAGAGCAACGAGACCGGGAACTACACCTACTCCGCGCTTGCGACCATACATTTCAACGACACATTTACTGACAGCAACAATGTCAATCTGACGGCTCACACCCCTGATCTCGGTTCCGGGTGGATTTTAGGCTATCAGTCTACTGCCTCCAGATACCCCAATATTACCAATAACCAGGTTGCCACTGCAACGGTTTCCAATACCGGCTGGATTGCCATTGCCAATGACACCGTTCCCAGTGCCGATTATAATGTCACTCTTACAGCTGTGTCTGTTGATAGCGATAATAACAATATTCTGAGTGTTGTCGGCCGCTTTATCAATTCGAATAACACCTATTTATGGTCCATGACAACGACCCCTGGCCCTGATACGGGGATATTCAGGATAGTCAACACAGCAACCAACTNNCTGTCGTTTGTGGGAACCTCCATAATCGCCTATGATGACGGCGTTGCAGTGTGCAATGCCACGGATTCCTCTCTGGCTGCCGCGGGCAAGGGGGGTTTCGGATTTGCCAGGTGGCCCGGGTGTTCGGGATGCGACTTGAACAACCAAGAGGTAGACAATTTCTCCATTAGTTATGCTGCCGCAGACAATTCTCCGCCCACCACTCCCACCAACATAGCCTGTAACGGCGGCACGTGCAACGGCACCTTCAACGGGACCGTCAGCATCCAATGCAGCGGAAGCACGGATGCTGATAATGATACCATCACTTATGTTGCAGAAAAGGGCAATCTCACCGATGGGCTTTCGGATATAACCTTTGACAATAGCAACATAACTTCTGGTTCAGGGGACCCCTTAACACTTTCAAGCTATGCGGTCGGTGCAGGAGATGACAGGATATTGGTCGTGGGTGTCGGAATCGCTGCTGGGAGTCAAACAGTTTCAGGAATCACATTCAATACAGATGAGAATCTCACCTATCTGGGCTCGGTTGCGTCTGGATCGCAGGTAAGGGCAGAAATCTGGTATTTGGTAAACCCGACAAGCACCACTGCAAATATTGTTGTTGACCTTAACGCATCAGCCAGTGCTTTCATTGTGGCATCCTCATATGCCGGAGTCAAGCAAACAGCCCCGTTCGGAACTCCAGCAACTGACGTTCAATCAGGGGATGTTGCCTCACAAACTGTAAACATCACAACAGTCGCAGACGGGAGTTGGGTGCTCGATATAATGAGAACACGATACAACGGCGTAGCAGCTCCGAATGATTCGCAAACAGATTTGGGAACTGATAGCGCCATAGGCGGCATGAGTTATAAATCAGTGCCAAGCGCCGGAGCAACTTCTATGTTATGGAATTTGCCATTTAATGAAGGGGCAAGTGTCCTAATGGCTGCTGAAATGAAGGCTGCACCAGCCCTGCTTTATACTGTCATAGGCAACCACACCAACGGCTCGTCCCTGTCTTGGGACACCTCGCCCTTCGTCGGTGAAACGTTCGAGGCGTTCAGGTGCAACGCGATAGATCTGGGCGGCAGCGGCACCTACTCGGGATACTTCAACCTTTCAGCCGACTTCACTGCGATAAACGCGCCCCCAACCGTTGTCCTCATCTCCCCCCCGGACGCAACGGAGAGCCCCAACGCGACCTGGCAATTCGCCTCCAACGCCACTGACGACTCTAACGTCGCCAACGCCACCCTCCACACCAACGAATCAGGATCCTGGGCAGCAAGGGAGACAAGATGGAATGGAGAGATTCCATACAACTCCACAGGGCTTGTGTTGCTGTATCACCTCAACAACGAAACGGCCAAATCCGAAAGCGATTCCCTTGCGTACGACTGGTCGGGCAGTGGCAATAACGGCACCATAGAGGGAAATGCCGTCTATGCTGCGGGGTATTTCGGCAAAGCTGCAACGTTTGACGGCACGGATGACGACATTTATTGCGGGATGGGCTCTTCCCTCCAAATACTGGGTAATGCGACAATCGCGGCATGGGTGAAGATTGGCGGGGGCAATACCGGGACGGGAACCTCGGCATCCTATGTCATCGACTATGGGGAGAATAACGAAACCGAAATCCTGAACCACCTCTGGAGCCTTGGAGTGGGCGACACGGATGACATCGTCTATTTCCACGAATCAGGAGCCGGAACCAATTATGTCACCACCTGGACGACAAACCTCGCGCTGAATGCCTGGCACCATCTTGCCATAACCAGGGATACCTCCTCCAACAACGTCTATCTCTATGTCAACGGCACCCAGTTCGGCAGCGCTTACAATTACGCCTCGGATCCGACCGGCGGCAGCAACGCCAAATGCACGGTCGGCGACCGCGGGGACAGGGCAGGCAACAATGATTTCAACGGGACGATAGACGAGATTGCGGTATACGACCGGTTCCTCTCATCAACGGAAATCCTGAACCTATACAACTACACAAAAACCGCCTTCTACCCAGTCTTCCAGAACAGGACCTTCACGCCAGGAACCTACATATGGAACGTGGAGGCGGCGGATAATAATTCCCAGACAGATTGGGGGGACAGCAATTACACTTTCACAGTCACTGCCAACAATGTGGCCCCTGAAATCACCTACCAAATATCATTCACCAATGCATCGGCAGGCCACTGGTTCACCGCAACGGCAGGGGCAAGCGATGCCAACGGCGGAACCGACATTGTTTTCACAAATATCTCAAGCGGCTCGCCAGGCAGCTGCGCCTACCTTTCCAACTCCAGCGCAGGTAACTTCTTCAACGTCAGCTACAACTGCACCTCCTCCTCACCAGGGACTGCCACCAACCTTGTCATCGGATTCAGGGACACTTTCAGCAACTACGTTCAGACAAACCCTGCAAGCAACACTTATCCGGACCATCTTCCGGGCCTCACCCCGCCGAGCGCCTCCTCCCCGCTGTACGTGGCCTC
>DUFS01000002.1 GCA_013331805.1 Microcaldota archaeon
TCAATCCTGTGCACAAGGCGAGCGGCAGCTCCAAGCAGAACAAGACAGCGCGCTTCTTCCGGGAACTTGGAAAATTAGCAATCGAGCACCCAATTCTGACTGTATCCATGATTGTAACGGCTGCATCGTTCACGTTTGGCTCAGGCAAGACTCAGGCACAGACCAAGGACAAGGCAAAGACAGAGCTTGCGCTGCTGACAACTGGAGAGAAGAAAGATGTTGAGAATGACAGGAAGGTCACTTACGAGAACGGGATAAAGATAGTTGGCGAGAAGACGTTTGATGTTGAAATTCTGAATGATTCTTTATATTTTCCCAATTCAAAATTAAAGAATGGACATATCGGGACTGCGGTAATAAATATAGAAGAAATTTTATTTGAAATGGAACTAAAAAATGCAACAGTCAAGGATATAAAACAAATAATATATCCAGAATTAGGAGAAGAAGGGAAGAAAGCGTATATTGTTTTTGAGAAAGGTATTATTTATATTTTGAATAGGACTGACGATTTAGAAGCAGTTCTTATAAAAAAACACATACCAAAGGATGGCAGTACGTTCTTTGTTCATGAAGGGGCAATCTTTACAAAGTCAGACGGCACTCTTGTTGCAACAACGCCAAATACACTATTGGTCATTACACCTAATGACACTTGGAGTCCTACTTATGAAAGCCTATTTGGAAAAATTCCTCCATTAAAAAGACCGATAATCAGCGGTGGAAGAACATTGGACGAAGTATTTATTAGAGACGAGACTATGATGAGTACAACTGATGCTGTAAGGCTTGCACTAAACTTGAAAACTCTAGCTATAACCGTTGAAGACGACAGATTGGCTCTACTAGGCAGCAGATAGGGGTAATTGAACAGGCGCAGCTCTCGATAAGTGGTTTCATGAAGCATCACGAAATCCAAAAGAAGGCTGCCATTCACACTAGCGGAAGCTCAAAGCAGCACCCAACCTCCCGCTTCAAGAGGGCGCTTCACGAAACAGGCGAAATTCTCAAGAGCCCAGTCGTTAGTGCGACAATCTTGTTTACCACCTTCACAGCACTCAGCGCGGCCCTCTCGCCAACATACGCGCAGGAAAAGGAGAAAGGGCTTCTGGCAGATAACAAGCCCAAAACGACTGAGATGATAGACAACAAGAGCGATGAGAAAGAGCCTGTGCGGAAACACAACGCTGAATTGAAGGATGGAATGCTGCAGCTTGATAATATCTCTACGGTGGACGGTGGATTTGTAGTAGATCTCAACTTAAACATAAAAAAAGCCCTAAATGATATAGGGCTACCTGAAACTGCATCTGATAATTTAGTAAAGAAGAAGATTGATGTTGTTGATGGTAAGGCGGAGGGAGTTTGTTTAGTATTTGAAAATGCAATCCTCAGAGTGACTATAGAGATGAATAAAGATTCGACAGGTATTGTTAATGCTGCAGGGTCAAAAACAAATGACGGAAGTCAAATTTTCACCCATGATGGCGCAATTTACACATCTTCGAATGGTTCAATTGTCGCCACTACGCCAACAACTCTATTGGTCATCACACCGAACGAGCGACTTAGTAATACCTATGAAAGTTTGTTTGGAAAGATTCCATTGTTCAAAAGGCCAACTATCAGCGGAGGCAGAAATCCTGATGAAGTGTTCATAAGAGACGAAACAATGACAAATGGAACTGAAGCAGTAAGATTGGAACTAAATCTGAAAACTCTAAATATAAAGGTGGAAGAAGACGTATTGGCTCTACTAGGCAGCAGATAGAGAGATTTGTATGGGGGACAATGAAAAATATGCAAAAAAGCCAGTCCAAAAGCCACTTATCACACCCGAAGTATTAACGCCCCCTATCAAAGAAGAAGCAACAAAGAAAGGAGACATTCCACCACCAACCAATCTGCTTGCAATGAAAAAAAAGGAAGTTGATACGAATAAAGAAAAAAATGTAGTGTATCTGACTGAAGTCGAGGTAAAACAGGTTCAAGCTAAGATGAAAACAGAAGGAATCGCACAAGGAAAAAGCGAGGAACAACAAAAACAAGAGCAATCACAAATCAAAGTTGGAATGTCGTGGAACGAAGTTGCTGAAAGACTTCGTGATTTTGGCTACACTGAAACTCTCAAATGGGCCAACGAGCAAATCCAGAAACTCAACGAGCAGAAAAAATCCTCGCCCAAGGGCGGCGGGTCGGCCAAGACTCTGACCCAGGTTGGCGAAGACCTGAAAGGCAAGGAGAGGGACAGGAAACAGCGGGACGCTGCGTTCTCCAAGACGCCCAAGACAAAGACGCCCGGCGAGGCGCAAGCTGAAGAGAACATTGCCAAGGTCAAGGAGCCTGAAACAAAAGTTTTCCGGGACGACGGCAAGATGGAATAAAGAAGCAGGACACCTAATATCACTACTTGTTCAGGAAGGAATTCTATGGAGCCAAAGGAAAAGTTCATGTGGTTTGCGATAGACAAGGCGAAGAAGGGGATCGAAGACAATCAGGCGCCATTCGGGGCCTGCATAATCAAGAACAGCGTGCCTGTGGGGGTGGCGCACAACGAGGTGTGGGGCGGGAATGACATAACCGCGCACGCGGAAATCGTGGCAATAAGGAAAGCCTGCCAGAAGTTCCAGACCATCGACCTTTCGGGCTGCTCAATCTACTGCACCTGCGAGCCTTGCCCCATGTGCTTTTCAGCCATCCACTGGGCCAAAATCAGCAATATAATATACGGAGCCGGCATTTCAGATGCGAAAAAGTGCGGCTTTTCCGAGCTTGAGATACCGAACAAGGNNCAGCCTGCTACAAACCCTTTTAAGCCTTTGTTTTCCTAAAGAGTTCGCTTTTCTTCTAAGACTCTCATCCTCAAAAGAGATTAGGAGATTCATTTTAAATTCGCATGATTTGAAAAACCACAAGAGGGATTTCTATGGCGACCAAGATAGAGAAGGACGCAGAAGAGAGGACGCTTTCCACCGGAACGACCACGGTCGGCGTGGTGTGCAGCGACGGCATAATCATGGCCTCGGACAGGAGGGCCACAATGGGCTACTTCATTGCGAACAAGGACATACAGAAGATTTACCAGATAGACGACCGGCTTTCCATGACCATTGCCGGCGGGGTGGGCGACGCGCAGGCGCTGATCCGCCTTATGCAGGCAGAGGCAAGCCTGTACAAGTTCAAGCACGGCAAAGCGATAGGGGTCAAGGCTGCGGCAATGCTGCTTTCCAACCTGCTTCACAACTACAAGTTCTACCCGTTCTACGTGCAGCTCCTGATCGGCGGAGTGGGCGACGAAAAGCCCGAAGTGTTCAGCCTGGACGCACTGGGCGGCATGACCGAGGAAAAGTACGTTTCCACGGGTTCGGGCTCGCCTGTAGCATACGGGCTCCTTGAGGAGATGTACAAGGAAGGCGGCTCGATAAAGGACAACCTGCGCACAGCGGCAAAGGCCATCGCCGCGGCAATGAAGCGCGACGCGGCAACGGGCGAGAGCGTGGACCTGGTCACAGTCACAAAAGGCGGATTCCGCCGCTACGAGCGCTCCGAAGTGGAAAAGCTTCTGCAGTAGGTGCAATTTTTCACGTTAAATTTCGCAAATAATGGCGAATTCAAAAAGGCGACGACTTGGAACTCAAGGAAATAGAGAAAAAACTGCATGAGATGGTGCCCAGCGAATGCCGGCTCACCAAGGTGGAGGCAGAGGGGCTGGACATTGTAATCTACCTCAAGGACATCAACGCATTCTATGCCAACGACCAGCTCATCCGCAAGATCGCTGGGACAATCAGGAAAAGGATACTGGTCAAAAGCGACCCTTCCTCGCTTCTTCCCATGGAGGAGGCGCTGAAGCACATAAAGGAGATCGTTCCTCCCGAGGCAGGTGTCACCAACATTGCATTCAATCCTGAATTCTCCGAAGTGAACATTGAGGCAATGAAGCCCGGGCTTGTGATAGGCAAGGGCGGCATGACCCTCAAGTCCATCATACAGAAGACTTCCTGGGCGCCGGTAATCCTACGCACCCCCACCATGCCATCCTCCACAATCAAGGGGGTTCGCACCACCATGCTCAAGGAGGCGGTCAGCCGCAAGAAATTCCTCACCAGCCTGGGCAAGAAAATCTGCTCGGCGCTTCCCAACAAGAGCGACTGGGTGAAGGTAACTGCCTTGGGCGGATTTTACGAGGTCGGCAGGAGCTGCGCGCTGGTCCAGACGCCTAACAGCAACGTCATAGTCGACTGCGGCATAAACCCCGAAACATTCGAGCCTTCCAAGGCATACCCCTACCTCAACGCAATGAACATGGAGCTGGACAAGATCGACGCAGTGGTGCTCACGCACGCGCACATGGACCACTGCGGTTTCATTCCCTACCTCTACGCATACGGCTACGACGGCCCGGTCTACTGCACCACGCCCACCCGCGACCTTGCCATGCTGCTTCAGATGGACTTCATCTCGATTGCGAACAAGAACTCCACCTACTCGGCGCCTTACGGCATAAAGGACATACAAAAGGAGCTCTCCCACATGGTCACAGTGGACTACGGGGAGGTGATCGACATCACTCCGGAAATCAAGCTCACCTTCTACAATGCAGGGCACATACTGGGAAGCGCCATGGTGCACCTGCACATAGGCGACGGCCTGCACAACCTGGTTTTTTCAGGCGACATAAAATACGGCTTCACGCGCCTTTTCGACCAGGCGAGCACCTCTTTCCCCCGCGTTGAGACCATGTTCATAGACAGCACTTACGGGGGAAGGAACGACGTCCAGCCCAACAGGTTTGACGCGGACAAGCGCCTGGTGGAGCTTGCGCTTGCCACCTGCCAAAGAGGCGGGAAGGTCCTCATTCCAACATTCGCCGTCGGCCGCTCGCAGGAAATCATGCTCGTCATGGAGGAATACGCATCCAAGAACCGGGACTTCAACTACCCGGTCTACCTGGACGGCATGATCCTCGAGGCATCCGCGATCCATACCGCATACCCGGAATACCTGCGCCACAACATACAGAGAAGGATACTCTCGAATGACTCGCCTTTCGAATCCAAGATATTCGAGCCTGTGAAAAAGGACAGGAAGGAAATCGCCGAAGGGGACCCTGCGGTGATCATCGCCCCATCAGGTATGCTTTCAGGCGGGCCCTCAGTGGAATACCTCAAGCTCCTTGCAGACGATCCGAAAAGCGCGATGTTTTTCGTGGGCTACCAGTCTGCGCTTTCGCTGGGAAGGAAAATACAGCGCGGAATGAAGGAGATCTCGACAGTTGGGGACGATGGCAGGGCGACCTCGCTCAAGATAAACATGCAGATAGAGACCGTGGAGGGCTACTCCGGCCACTCCGACCGGCCCCAGATCCTGTCGCTTCTAAAGAACATGCGCCCCAAGCCCGAAAGGATATTCACGCTCCATGGGGACGAAACCAAGTGCGAGGATTTGAGCCGGACAATCTCCAAGCTCATGCACATCGACTCGCGAGCACCAATGGACCTCGACACGATACGCCTCAAATAGAATAATCTGATTAAGGTTGCGCGTCTTTCTTTTCCAGCTCCTCTTCCTTGGTTGCCTCGATTTTCTGGGTAATTTCATCTTTGGGCTTTGCCTGCTGCAGTGGGGCTGCAACCTTGGGCGTGGGCTTTTTCCTCTTGTCCGCGCCGATTAACTTCATCACAACCTGGTGGAAATAGGTCAGGACGTATTGCACCCCGCGCTGGGCCTGCTTCCTTCTGAGGATAAGCGCGGCAAAAAATCCGCCAACCATTAGGAAGGCGGTAATCGAAAGCCCTATCTCCGTAATGTCGGGCTCTTTTGAAGAGGATGACATGTTCGGAGGTGGCCTTGGCGGCTCCCAGGGAAGGTACAGCGGGCTGGTGGTCACAAATTCATACCTGTTCGATATGTTCATAATCACGCTTAATCCTGCAGTGACGCAAATCCTTGCCGAAAAATACCCATTCTCATCCATCCCGATGCCCTGGCTGGTGTTGAATCCGCGCAGAAGCCTGATGAGCTTGCCCTGCCTGGGCACGCTCAGCCTCGGGTCTGTGACGTTCGCAAGGACAAGGTAGCAGTTCTCCTCCGGCTCCTTGACATACCTGAAGGAATTCAGCTTCATTAGCCTCGGGAGGGTGAAGCTTTCATTCTTGCTGGCGCTGATGTTATACTGGCGGCTGTAGTTGTATTCGTTTTTCCAGACAGTTACCCTGAGAGGCCCAGATTCGTCTGTTCCAAAAGCCACCAGGCCTGCGCTGTCCGTTTTTGCCGAGCTTTCCTCCCCGAAAAAGAGGAATTTGACCTCCTGTCCAGCCAAAGGCTTTCCGTCCACCTCATTCAGGCGCAAGTTCAAAGTGATTTTTTTCTTTGCGTTAGCGTTCTCGGGTATTTTCCTTACAGGGATGTCCAGTGTTATTGTCATGGCACCCTGTTCCTCCTTTGCCTCGGATGAATCAAAGGTGACAGTCTTGTTCTGAAAGGTTGCGAATCCCGAGAAAGCCTCCCCTTCCAAAACGGAAAAGCCAGCGCTTCCGTCTGTCCCGGTTTCCTTCTTTACTGTTATTCCTGACAGGAAAACAGTGACATTCTCAAGGGGCAGTCCCTCGATGCTAAGCGCATGGATCTTGAGGGGAGCCACCTTGAATGGGAAAGAAAAATCCAATTTTTTTGGCTCAGGGCCTGCCTGCTCAACCCTCCTTTCGCTGCCTCCGTAATAATGGGAGACCTGCACCTCTATCGCAGTATTATGGTAAACATCAGGCACCACATTGCTAATGTATGCATTGAATTTGCCATCGGCATCCGTTCTCCCCGCAAGCGTGCCGTCATTCTCCAAGAACCTGTTTGACTTCTGGTAGGTAATCAGGATATCCGCGCCTTCCGCAGGCGCGCCGTTAATGTCAACTGCAGTTATGTTGATAACCTGGCTCCAGGAGGAGAATGCCATGCCTGCGATAAGGATGAGCGCCACCAGGTGTTTCATTCCCATGCTAATCCTCTTTCACAAGCTCGAATATTGGGGGATTCATGCTTTTCAGCTTGACCATTGCGCCGCAGTCCGGGCACTCCATGACGTCCCCTTCCTCCAGATTCGGAGGCAGGGGTATATGAAAAGTGCATCCAGGGCATTCGGATATCGCCATGGAAGTTCAACCCTTGACAAGCTTAATTATGTTTCCCCTGCCTTGCTTGAAGCGCCTGGCAAGCCCCATCCCCTCAAGCTCGGTGACAATGAGGCTGACCTTTGCCTCGGAATAGGGCATCTTTGCGCGGAGATCCTTCTGGGTGATTGCGCCCCCCGAAATCTTCAGGAGCTTCAATGCCTCCTTCTGCTCGGGCTCAAGCACAATTGTTTTCGGCGCTACTCTGGCTGGCTTTCTTGTCTTGCCAATTTCGCCCTTTTTTTCCACATGCTTTTCCGGCTGCCTTTTCTTCCAGAAAAGATAAAGGAGCGCTGCGAATGCCAGGACCATGATTATCGTCTGCAAAATTGGAATCAAGCCAGTCTCTTCCCTGGCCGGGGGCGTGGCATTCGAAACAATGCCTGCTGGCAATTCCTCTTCCAATTCCTTGCCTATCAGTTCCTCGCTCAGGTTCTCATCAGGCGGGAAAAAATCATCGCTTGGGAAAAGCAGCAGGTCGAGCGTGAAGTTTCCGTCGCCCTCAATGATAATGCCCTCTGACGCCTCAAGCTGGCCCGACTGCGCCTTAATAGTATAATTCCCGTTGGGCAGGAAGAAGGAATATTCGCCGTTTTCCGCAACCATCAGCTGCTCAGGGCTGGTGTCCACCCTCACGATCGCCTTGTCCACCGTATCCAGGGTGTCCGAGTCGTAAACAGTGCCATGCAAAATGGCTCCGCTTGCCATTGCCTGCAGGATGATTATTGCCGCCAGGCAAACCGCCTTGTGCATGAATTTGGTTTTCCCCAGATAGCTATTAAATCCTTTCAGGAAATCCCAGCTGGCTATTTTGGCTTGGTGAAGCCAACCAAGCATTTCTAAAGCTTTATTTTCAAAAATAAGCCACAATAAAGCTTCCCTTTCCAAGGCCACGTAAGCATGTTATTAAATAAAGCCCATTTTAAAGTTCCGCTTTGGCAGGGTGAATCGATTCCTGTCCGGCAAGCAAAAGGAGGGTGAAAAACATGAATATGGGGAAATTAAGCGTGATTTCGGCAGTGTTCATTATTGCAGTGCTTGCGGCATCGCTGTTCGCAGGCCAGGGATTTGGAAAGGGAATCATGCTCAAGCAGGGCAGCGACGACTTCAACGACCAGCCTGACGACAGCGACAATCGCGGAGTGATGAGGGTCAGTGGCGACTCCAACAACTCTTCGAACAGCGGAAAAGGAAGGGGCTGGGTTGACAGGATGTCCACGCTCAACCAGCGCGTGAAGGATTTCGGCCTTAAGATAAGGCAGGGATTGGCTGTCGCTTCAGGCAAAGGCAAATATCTGGACGTGAGGGGCGAGCACCTTGCCTGCAGGCTGGACTTCACTGCGGCAATCGTTGATGACGTGATCTCTGCAGTGCCCGAAGCATCCGGGTCCCTTTCAGGTATATCTTCGGAGCTTGCAGATGACAAGTCCCAGCTTGCAGCGCTCTCAGTTGGAGATGATGCGGTAGCTTTCAATTCTTTTGTAAGCGGGACGATTCGGCCCGACATGACCGAAGCAATAAGGCTGCTTGCGCAGGAGAGGCGGAATTACAGGGATTACGGGTTTGACAATGAAACCACAGCCCAGCTTCGCAATTCCTACCAGGTGGCCCTCCAGGGCATGAAGGATTGCGAAAAAGGCGCAGTCGGGTCGCTTGGGCAGTCCAGGATCGACCATTACAATTCGATTATCGCGCAATGGCAGTCCACCACCGATTCGCTTGCGACAAAAAACGTCTCTGTTTCAGCAATACAGGCTGTGATTGACGGGGCGAAAACCAGCGTAATCATCCCCCTGCAAAATGCAGTGGCAACCGGAGACTCGGAGCAAATAAAATCAGCGCTCAAGACCTACTGCCTTGGCAACGGATGCGAGGGGGGCAACGGAACCTCCCCTCAGAATTACCACGGGTTTGCCAAGATAAACCTTGAGAGGCTGCAGGCAATTAAAAACAAGCTCGAATCAAGCGGCACCTCGACTTACCTCTCGCAGGCGCAAGGCGAACTGGACCTTGTTAGAAGCACGCTCTCAAGCGTGGGCAGCGCAAAAATGGATTCCTCTCAAGAGCAGTCTATCTGGGAAAACCTGCGGGATGCAGCCAGGCTCATCCGCGACCACATAAGGAGCAAGGCAACGGCCGCAGGGGCTTCCTGAAGAGGTGCTTGATATGGACTACAAGACCATTGTGGTGGCGTTGCTCGCTTTCTCGCTGCTGGCTTTAGGCTGCGCAGGCAGGGGGCAGGCCCAAAATCCGCAACAGCCCTCAGGAGCAGTGACATCAGGAGCTACACTGGAAGGAATTTCCGAATCCGACCTTCTCATCATGGAGGAGGCGGATACTGCTGCCCAGATTGATGAGCTGCCGCTTGCGGAAATTGACTGATTTTTTTCTTTTTTCCAGAATTTTTTTCAGAAAAAAACGTAAGCGCTTAAAATTCTACCGATAGCGTCATAATTTTTCCCTTCCCAGACAGACATGGCGATCAGGGCAGGGACGGGCTTGCCATCAGGCAAACTCTCTACCAGACAGCCAGGGCAAGAGGGGAAGATTTTGCGCAAATCCTGCGTCACGACGTAGAAGAAGGTTTACACGAGAGAGGAAAAATTTGAGGGCTTACAAAAAAACCGAATGCAATATAAATTTTAATTACATTTTCACTATGAAAATTCCGGAAATGGGTGAAAACATTGAGCGAACACAAAATCAGGCAGTTCCTGAAAAAATATTACCTCCATTTCAACGCTGCCACCCTGGTTGACGCATCAGAGGAATACGTGAAGCTTCTTGACTCCGGTGGAAAGATGATGGTCACATTGGCAGGGGCCATGAGCACTGCAGAGCTTGGCAAAATACTCGCGGAAATGATCCGCAGGGACAAGGTGCACGCAATAACCTGCACTGGCGCCAACCTTGAGGAGGACGTATTCAACCTGGTGGCGAACAAGCACTACAAGCGCGTGCCCAACTACAGGCAGTTTTCTCCTGCAGATGAAAAGGCGCTGTATGACGAAGGCTTTAACCGCGTCACAGACACCTGCATACCAGAAGATGAAGCCATGCGTCGGGTTGAGAAGGAAGTGATGAACCTTTGGAAAAAGGACGAGGACGAAGACAGGCGCAGGCTGCCCCACGAGTACCTCTACGAGCTTCTGCTCTCAGGAATATTAGAAAAGCACTACGAAATCGACCCCAATGACAGCTGGCTTCTTGCTGCAGCGCAGAAAAACCTTCCTCTTTTCGTGCCTGGCTGGGAGGACTCGACATTGGGAAACATGTTCGTCTCGCAGCACTTCAAGGGCAAGCTCAAGCACCTTGGGATGATAAAAAGCGGCCTTCACTATATGGAGGAGCTCATAAAATGGTACAAAAAAGAAACCACTTCGCACAAGATTGGCTTTTTCCAGATCGGCGGAGGGATTGCGGGCGACTTCCCGATCTGCGTTGTTCCCCTGATCATACAGGACCTGAAGCAGAAAGCGCCCTTCTGGTCCTATTTCTGCCAGATTTCGGACTCCACCACAAGCTACGGCTCGTATTCCGGCGCAGTGCCGAATGAGAAAATCACCTGGGGCAAGCTTGACGGGGATACGCCGCGCTTCATAATCGAGTCTGACGCAACAATCGTGGCGCCGCTTGTTTTCGCATACGTTCTGGACTGGTAACTCCATGCAGGCAAAATTCGTCTCCCCTATCCTGATGTGGCTTATCGCATTCGCAGGAATTGCGGCCATACTGCTCCTTGCCCCGCCCCTCACCATATTCGAAAGGAACACGCCAGCCTCATTCGCTTTTGCGATAATACTAATTACCTATCTCGGCTTTTTCTCAATAGCTCTTTGGCAAAACCGCCAGGCTTCTTCAAGCGCAGCAGGGATAAAGAAGCTCATCACCACCGGACTGTACTCGATTGTCCGCCACCCGATCTATTTTGCCGACATGCTGATGTCATGGGGGGTGTTTCTCCTGTTCCCCTACCTGGCATCCCTTCTCTGCGCAATCTGGGTGAATGCCGTCCTTCTCTACTGGATGGGGCTTGAGGAGAACGCGCTCCGCAAGAAATTCGGCAGGAAGTACTCGGATTACGAAAAGAAGGTTCCGAAGCTGGTCCCCAGAACGATTTAATAAAAAAANNCTGGAGCGGAAAAAAGGGTCCTCTGAGTCCTGCGCCTTTGACCAAGCTTGGCTATCCCTGCAATTTTGCGAATTGCGGCCCAGTGCTCGGTGCGCCGAGCAGTCGGGCCTGCTTGTGTGGGGAATAAGAAAGAAGCAATTTAAAAATCAGATGTCATTCCTTGCCGCCGTAATGCCCGTAGTGGAGCAGGCTTTCCATGGGCTTCCTGGATCTTTTGCGCGCTTTAGCTCCGGGCTTTTCATAGCCGAAGCACACAATCAGGGGGGCGGTGTCGCCGTCCTTGAGCTTCAGGGTGCGCTCAGCAACATAGGCATTGACATTTAGGATCGCTGAGCCGATTCCCAAATCCGTAGCTTCCAGGACCATGTTCGAAGCCGGCATTGCAATTGAAAGATAAGCCTCAAATACGCCTGGCTTGTCCCTGCGCGGGTAGCCGTACTGCCCCTCCCAATATTTTTTCTTGAGGACAATCGCCACCACAACCGGCGGCAGGCCCTTGAAGTCCCCGAAGGTGTATATTCCGTAATAGGCTGACTTGAGAAGCGCCTCCTTAGCCTGGCTTTCCTTGACAATTACAAATTCCCAGGGCTGCAGGTTCAAAAAAGAGGGAGCCCACCTTCCTGCTTCCAGTATTCTGAGAAGGTCGGCTTTGCTCACCTGTTTTGAAGAAAATTCGTGCGCGGTTTTCCTGCTTTGCGCAAGGGAAAGGAAGCCTTTCGCCATGTAGCTCATCTTCTGGCTAGTAATATATAGCTTACTCGTATCTCAGCGCGTCAACCCCTAGGGGCAGAAGCCAACGCAAGCTTCAGCATGGAGCGACGCATCGCTCCATGTCTGATGCATTTTCGGATCGCCGAAAATGCACATCCCCCTTATGGTTCACCCCCTACTCGTATCTCAGAGCGTCGACTGGGTTCAGGGAAGATGCCATCCTGGCAGGCACGTAACCCGAGATGAGCCCGATCACGAATGCGAACATCACCCCGAACGCGCCTATTGCCAGGTTGATTGAGGTGGGCAGCCCGAACAGGTTGGCCGCAAGCCCAAGCCCATATCCGAGCAGCACGCCCGCAAGCCCGCCTATCGCCCCAACCGCACCGGCCTCGAAAACGAATATCCGCATAATTTCCCCCTTGGTGGCACCCACTGCCTTGAGCACCCCAATTTCGTGCGTGCGCTCAAAGACGCTTGTGAACATGTTGTTCGCGATTGAGAGCGCGCCGACCAGAAGGGAAATGCCTGCAATGGCGCCCAGGAACAGCGTTATCAGCGAAAGGACGCTGTCCACAGCCGATTGTATTGATTTGGGGTCAACGACCGAGAAATCCTTGTCCTCCACCCGCAATTTGTGCGCCGAAGCGAGCTCGAGGGTGATCCTTTCCACCACGCTGTCCATGTCCGCCCCGTCCCGCACGTTCACGTCTATCTCGTTCACTTCCCTATCTGCCAGGCTGTCCCTGAAAAGCTCCTTGCCGTCATTGTACGAAATGAAAACGCCGTTGTCAAGGAAGGTGTTCGGCCCAAAGCCGCCGCCAGATTTCTTGAGCACCGCTATTATCGGGTATTTCTCCCCGTTGATGAGCAGGTAGGTGCCGATATTGAGCCTGTTTTTTGCGCCGAAAGCATCCTCTGCGAAGGTGCCGCCGACAGCAACCACCTTCCGGTCGTTGGCCTGCAGGAATCTCCCGTTTTCAATCTCGATTGCTGACATTTTCTGGAACACGTCCGGGTCAATGCCCATGACCAGGGTGGTGATTTGCTTGTCCTTGTAGCCCACGGACGCCCTCCCATAGACAACGCGCGAGATGTCGGTGATTTCCGGGATGCGCTTGAGCCGCTCGGCATCGCTCTCAAACAGCTTTCCTGAGGATGGGGAGGTGAAGGGATTGGCGAACGGGTCTGTCGAGGGGGTTATGGATATGGTGTCCGAGCCCAGGGCGGACAGCTGCCTGTTCACCTCGGCATTGAAGCCCTCGCCGATGGTAAGGAGCGCCACCACCGAAGCTATGCCTATCACAATCCCCAGTATGGTCAGCCAGGAGCGCATCTGCCGGTGCTTGAGGCTTTCAAGCGAGTATTTGAATATGTCCATGAGCCTCATGTCAATCGTACCTCAGTGCGTCGACCGGCGACAATTTTGCCGCATTCCTCGCAGGCACATAGCCCGAGGCAATGCCAATCAGAAATGCGAACAAGATCCCGAACAGCATGAGTGCCGGGTCCACAACAGCCGGCAGGCCGAATGCGCTTGCAGCGTATGCGACGATCATGCCTATCATCACACCTATCGCGCCGCCTATGGCCCCCACAGCGCCGGCCTCGAAAACAAATATCCGCAGTATGTCGTTCTTGGTGGCGCCGACGGCCTTGAGCACGCCTATTTCGTGGGTCCGCTCGATCACGCTGGTGAACATGCTGCTTGCAATGGCCAGCCCGCCAACCAGGAGTGATATGCCCGCGATTGCGCCCAGGAAAACGGTTATCATTGAAAGCACCGAGCTTACCGCATTTTGTATGCTTGCCGGGTCGACAACCGAATAGTCGCGGCTTTCGGGCTTGACCTTGTGGCTGGCGTCAAGCTCGCTTTTCAGCTTGTCCACCACTTCGTTCATGTCCGACCCTTCGAATACACTCAGCACGATTGCCTGCACCTCGTTCGGGGCAAGGGTGCTTTTGAACATGTCGCGCGCCTCTGAGAACGGTATGATTATGCTGCCGTCCGAGTTGCTGAAGCCAAAACCCCCGCCAGACTTTTCGAGTATCCCGATCACGCGGTACTTGATGCCCTTTATCAGTATGGCGCTGTTCACGCCAACAGTGTTCCTGCTTCCGAATGTGTCGTAGGCGATCTTGTTCCCGATCACCACCACGCGCCGGTCATTGTCCAGAAGGAAGCGGCCCGAGGCGATCTTCAAGGCGGTGGTTTTCTCAAATACTCCGGGCTCTATGCCCGTTATGCTCGCTGTGAGGTTCTTGTCCTTGAAGCCGACGGTTGCCCTGATGGAAAGCAGCCTTGCCACCACAGAAACTTCCGGCACGCGCTTGATTCGCTCCGCATCCCGGTCGTAGAGCTTGCCTGCGCTTGGCGAGAATCCGCCGCCCCCGAACCCGCCCGACGACTCTGCAGACGGCGTTATGAAAATCGTGTTCGAGCCCAGCGCCGAGAGCTGCTGGTTGACCTGGTCATTGAAGCTCTGCCCGAGCGTGAGAAGGGAGATCACAGCTGCTATGCCTATCACGATTCCCAGTATGGTCAGCCAGGAGCGCATCTGCCGGTGCCGCAGGCTCTTGAGCGAATACATCACGATGTCGATGGATTTCACTCATGCACCTCGAAACAAGATCATATTGCCGAGCAAACGCTTCTGAGAAAACTATTTTACTTTAGGTTTTCTCATCCGTTGAGCTCACTTCGCTCGCTCACCAGCTAATGAAGACTTGCCAGTCTTCCTCATTTTGAAGTACCAGTAGGCTGCACCTGCCAGCACAACAATCCCGACAAGCATCAGGGTCCCGTTGCCATTGTCCTTCTGCACGCCCTCGCTTGCAGGCCTTATTGAAACTATGGTCTTCACTTCTTTCTCTATCCATATGCCTGACTGGTCCTTGTAGCGCACCTTGAAGGCAAGCGGGTAATCCCCTGCTGCGATTGTGCTCTTCACCCTTATCTTGTACTGGACAGTGGAGAACGCGTCGTTGTCCAGGTTGCCTATGTACTGCTCTTTTTGTATGTTGAGTATGTCAAACGAAGGGCTGTCCTCGATTGCCACCACCACGTTCGCAATCTTGTAGGAGCCGAGGTTTGAGGTGGTAACCGAAAGCGTGTAATCCCCCCCCACGGCGAGAGGCGCAGGCTTCACTTCCAGGTAGATCCCGACTTCCGCATCCGAGCTTATCACGATCGGCACGCTAAAAGCCTCCTCCTTTTCCACGTCGTCCTCCACCCACTTGACGTTGAAAGAGGTGCTCCTGACACCGGGCTGCTCATCGGCAAAAACCGGGACTTCGAACTCCTTTTCCTGCCCTGTTGCCAGGTTGCCAAGCGTAATCTGGCTGGATTCCCTTGCCTTAACTTTCTCATCCGTAAGAAGGACGCGGAAATCGTCCAGTGCGCGCCCCCTGTTCCTGATTTTCATCTTCAGGATGTTGTCCTTGTTGGTCACAATTGGCTCTCCTTGCGTGAATGAGATGTCTGCCTTCTCCTTCTTTACGGCAACAGTCAGGTATTTCGTTTCGTTTGCCGTGTCCCCCCCTTCCTGCTGGTAGCTGATTACAAATGGTATCGTGTTCAGCCCCTCGGTGACCTTCCTCGAGTCAAGCGGCACCTGCACGACTGTTGTCTTTGCCAGGTCGCCCACGTATATTTGCGTGGTGCCCATGAAAGAGAAATTGGTGCCATCCGCAAGCTTTATCACGAATTTGCTCGCCGCCCCTCCGTTGTTCGTGATTGTCAGGTTTATCACGTCCGTGCTCAGTATGGTCTGGCGGTCTGACGAAAGGGTTATTATCGGCGGGTTGACCACCCTTATTATCGCATTCACGGTCTTCAGGTCGTTCTTGTCCTTCTGCGATATGAAAAACGAAGCAGTTATGACCCCGCTCTTTGCTGTGGGGAGCACGCGGAACGGCACTGAAACCAACGCCGAGCCGCCGCTGTCAATCGTGCCTATGGTAAACGGGCTTGCCGCCTTGAACTCGATCCCGGTTGGGGCCGTATAGAAGACCTGCACGTCCTCAAGCGGGGCTATGGTGGTGGTCGCGGTGCTGGGCAGGACGTTTTTCACCGAGAAGGTCACCGAGCCCTCCTCCCCGGGCTTCAGCGTGGACGGCGTGACGGTGTACGTCTCGACCGACATCGCGGCATAAGACGCGCCCGCTGACAGGAGAAGCGCCATTGCCATTAATATTATGCTCCAGGTTTTCATACAACTCACCTCGAATATTTCCATATGTTTTTGTATTGGAATTTCCATATTCCAATGCTGACAAAATTTATCGAAATTTTATCCTTGCATTTGCCTAAGATTTCACTATTTTCCCGTCAACTATCCTGATTGTCCTGTGGGTCATCTTCGTTATGCCCAAGTCATGCGTGACAATTATTATCGTCTTGCCGCTCTCATGGAGGTCGTGGAACATCGTAAGCACGTCGTGCCCCGTCTTGGTGTCCAAATTTCCTGTCGGCTCGTCGGCGAATATTATTTCCGGGTCGTTTATGAGCGCCCTGGCGATTGCCACCCTCTGCCTCTGCCCTCCTGAAAGCTGGTTCGGGTAGTGGAAAAGCCTCTGCTCCATTCCAATGTTCTCCAGCGTTTTTCTCGCCTTTGCCTCGGCTTCCTCAGTGCTTGCCTCGTAAATCAGGGCGGGCAAGGTCACGTTTTCAAGCACCGTGAGGCTGGGAATGAGGTTGAACATCTGGAAAATGAACCCTATTTTCTTCCCCCGAAGCCGCGCGCGCTCGTTTTCGTTGAGCCTGTGCATCTCCATGTCGTCCAGGTATATTCTGCCGCTTGAGGGTTCGTCCAGCAGGCCGAGTATGTGCAGTAGGGTTGATTTGCCGCTTCCCGAGGGGCCGAGTATGCTTGAGAACTCGCCCCGGTTTATCACCAAGTCCACGTTGTTCAGGGCGTACAGCTTGTCCTCGCCCATGGGGTAAATCTTGCAAACCTTTTCCAGCTTTATGAGCTCGCCGTTTTTCCTTGCCATTGCCGCACCCATCACAGCCCGTCGGCTATTATAATCCATTCTAAGCGCTTATCTTCGTGTATTTCCGCAGCATAACTTAAATTGCTTATCTTCCCCACTCTTTTCATGGATCAAAAAGCCCTTGCGCAGCTCATTGACACAATACTCGCCCCGCAGAAAGGCGAGAGGCTCCTTTTCCTCACTGACTACCCTCCATCACGCCCCAGCTCTTCCCAATACGGCAGGGCGGAGCTGCTTTCCCGCTGGTACAAGGCAGCGCTTCAGCTTTCAAACGAGAAAAACTTCCACCTGCTCCCAATAGCAAAATACCCTGAAACAGGCAAGAACAATGCCGAACTTCCAGAAAAGGCTTCCACGCACAACGGCGGGCATGTGGACGGCCTTGCCTCCCTGATATCAAGCGCAAACATAGTCATAGCAATGAACCAGTACTCTGCAACCGCGCCTCTGCGGAACATTGCGGCAGCTTCACCCAACCTGCGGGTGATTTCAATGCCGGGGGTGACAGCCGAAATGGAAGGGGCGATGTCCGCAGATTACCGCAAAATCGATGAGCGGGGAAAAAGGCTTTTTTCGGTAGTGAATGTCGCTGCCGGCTTTGAAATAGTATTTTCCGGATCAGGCATTCCTTATGGCACCAGGCTCCACATTGACACGCGCGCAAGCAACTGGGAGCTTGAGTCAGGCATGTGCCGCAACAAGGGCGATTTCATAAACTTTCCATCCGGCGAGCTTTTCACCCCCCCTTACGAAGGCGTTTCACCTGAAGGAAGGAGGGAGTTCGGCGACTCACAGACGCAGGGAACATGGCCTATTTATTCTCACAGCGACAAAAAAGTCGCATTCCTGAAAGTGGAGAAGAACAGGATCGTGCGCGTGCAGGGGGATTCGGCTGAGGCTGAAAAAATAATCGAAAACATCTCGCAGGACGAGAACAACGCAAACATCGCAGAGCTCGGATTAGGATTGAACGAAAAGGCAAGGAGCGGGGAGGAAGTTCCTGTGCTTGAGAAGGAAAAGGCAGGCCCTCACATAGCATACGGCAGGAACGACCACTTCGGCTCTCCAACTTCGCTTGCAGGAAAGGTGAAAGCCAGCCTGCACATTGACTATGTCTACACGCGGGACACGCCCATCACAGCCACAATACACGCGGTTTATCCCAATGGGCGGAGGATCCTCATAGCAGAGCGCGGGAAAATCGTGGCTGTCTGACCTGCAGCGGCAAAGGGAGGCAATAGTAATAAAACAACTTCAGCCAATCTTATATGCCGGGTGTTTTCAGGTGAAGGTGATCCATGCCGGCGAAATAAGGGCAAATTTTGACGTTGGCAAGTCTGTTGCAAGGGCAAAGGAATTTGTGCTGGCAAAAATGCTCAGCGGCACCCTCCTGGATAAAACAGCAAGTCATTATGTCGAAAGCTCGACTCTTTGCATTGTGCCTGATTCGTCGCTCCAGAACCGGAAAAACAGCGAACTTCCAAAAAGGCTGTTCCTGCCTAAAGTAAAAGGCTGCCATGTCGCAAACAACGCCTGGGTGAAAATTTCCCCCCTTGCTGATGAGCACGGTTTTGAGTCAACATGCGTCCATGAGATCGTCCACCTCCAAAACAGGGCAGCAACTGGCCAGGACATGTTCGATGCGGCAATTGAACTTGCCTATTGCCAAAAAGCCGGCATATTCGCCATCATAAAGAACCGCTATGGCAACTCACGCACCAGGAACGTCTTCTCCTTCTTAAAACAGCAAAGCAGCAGCATTCAGGAACTGACAGCCCAGCTGTCACTGCTCAAAGCGCTGGAAGATGGCAGGGCGAGGTTCGGGAACGTATTATACCACCGCGAGCGCGGATTCGAAGAGCGTGCAATCGGGCTGGAAACCGATTCCAGCCTGCATGTGCTGCAGCGCCAAGTGCTGAACTTGCCTTATTCGCCATACGAACTGGGGCTGTATTTTCATCTCCAGCTTGAAAAGAAAAAAGGCACGCAAGAAACGCTGCGTCTTGTCTGGGCGAATCCACCGTGCAATCTTGGCGAACTGCTTTCCACTGATGCGTATCTGGCCAGAATTGGCAGGTAGGCGCCAAGCTACATTTTATCCGGCGCCTGTATGCCGATTGAGCCAAGCGACGCTTTCAGAACGCAAAGCGCGGCAAAGTTTATTGCCAGCCTGTTTTCTTTCAGCTTTTCATCCTCAGCCGAAAGCACAGGGCAGGTATTGTAGAACTTGTTGTATGCAGCAGCCAAATCCAGGCAGTATTCCGCAACAATGTGCGGCCGCATGTGCCGTGCGGCTTCCGAGGCTGCAAAGCCGAACATCATAATCCTCTTGAGCAGCTCCCTTTCGGCAAGCTCAATCTCAGGGTTATCGTGCACATTCCCCTTGCCTGCCTTTTCGAATATCTTGTGCGCCCTTGCGTGCGCATACATGACATAGGGCGCCGAATCCCCTTCAAGCGAGAAAGCCTCCTCCCACCTGAAGGTTATCTTTTTCTCAGGAGTGGTCTTCAGGAAGGAGAACCTGATGGCAGCGGAAGCAACAGCAGTGGCTATCCTGCCCCGCTCATCGCCGGTTACCTCCTCCTTGATTTTCCCTTCAGCCCTTTTCATGCCTTCTGCATAAAGGTCATCGGCAGTGAAGCCCATCCAGGTTCCCGCCCTTCCTGAAAATCGCTCGTCCTCCAGCCCCACATGCTCGTAGGACAGGTGGATTGAGTTGTCCGCCTCTTTTGCGTGCCCCATGGAGCGGAGTATTTCCCTAATGACTTTTTGCGGGTACGCCTGCTCCATGCCTATGACATTCACCGCCCGCCTCACACCGCCGAACTTCCTCCCCTTCCCCTTGGGGTGGCTCATGAGGCACAAGCTTCCGTCTGGCTGGCGCATGAAATCAGAATACACGAAGTCGCTTTTCAGGAGGCCGAACTTCCAAAGCTGGAAAATCACGTCCTTGCCGGTGTAGGTCGCAGTGCCGTCCGAGCGCGCCAGTACCTTGTCAGGGCTTTCCATTTCGTCAAATTCCTTTCCCTGCATCCTTGCAATCAGGCATCCGCAGTTTTTCCCCTGTTTCTCAAGCACGATTGCCTTGCTCTCCCTTAAGCGCTCCATTCCCTCCTTGAATATCGAATTCACAATGTCCGACTCAAATATCAGCACGTCATGGAATACTCCGAACTTGAAGGCCGTGTCATACTGCGCAGCCACGCAGTTCTCCACCAGCTTGCGGCATTCGCGAGCCTCGCTGCTCTGCCCATCCTCGATTTTTTTCAGCAGAATGCGGACTTCCTCCTGCACCTTTTGGTCGGACTCGAACTTCCTCGAAACCTCCACGTATTCCTGACCGAGCCACAAATCCAGCTTTCCAGCCGGTTTTTTCCCAAGGTTTAGATAGCCCCAAAGGCTTTGCGCCACCTGCAGCCCAAGGTCGTCTATGTAGTCGGCCCGCTCAACTTGCTCCCCGGAAAACTCAAGCAGCCTGGCAACCGAATCGCCAAGAAGCGCGTTCCTCAGGTGCCCTATATGCCAGGGCTTGTTCGGGTTGACCGACGGGAACTCCACAAGGGTCCTTGTTTTTTTCTTCCTGCCGCTTCCGAAGCATTCCTTTTCCTTGGCAACCTTTGAGAGAAGCTCGCGATAGAATGAATTGGAGAGGATGAAGTTCAGGTAGGGCCCGTCTGCCTTGACGTAATCGAGCCAATCTGGCAGCTTCAGCTTCCCGGCAATCTCCCTCGCAAGATCGGACGGATTTTTTTTCCGCTTCTTGGCAAGCGAAAAGGCAATCGAGCTTGCCACGTCGCCGAACTGCCCTTTCGGCAGTTCGATTGTTTTTTCGCAATCAGAGGCAGTCTCGCCCGTTGCATCGGCAAGCGATTTTCCCAGCTTTTCTTTCAGCAGGAGGAACATGGAGTTATGTAAGGCGCTCTATTATTATAATTATTTGATCGCTTTCATCGCCGCTCCCATGTCCGAAGCCTTGATCGCCACTTCCATCACTCCCTTTTGCCTGGAAAGCAAGTACATGGACTCGATGTCGATTTCCGCGCGCGCGAGCTTGCGTGCGATTTTCCCAAGCTCGCCAGGCTCGTCGTTCACCTTCACGATCAGTATGTCCCCCGTTCTCACGCTAAATCCTTTCCTGTTGGAAAGCGCCTTTGCCGCGGTTGTCGCATCACCTGTCACCACCCTAATCAGGCCAGACTCGCCAAGACCCTGAGCTGAGATGGATTCGATATTGATTCCGCGGTTGCCCAAAATCTCGCATATTTCAGCAAGGGCGCCCACCCGGTTCTCGGTCATTATGGTGATTTCTTGCATGACATCCCCTCCATAATAAACACACAAGCATGCTTTAAGCTAAAAGCGGAAAAGCCGCCTTCAGGCCGGTTATCATGAACTGCACTCCGACCGCGCAGACCAGGAGGCCCATTATCTTGATTAGAGCTTCGGCGCCTGTAGTGCCTATCCTCCTGTCCACCCAGCCGGCATTCCGAAGGACCACGAAATTTATGGCGCAAGCCACGAATATGGCGGCCCAAAGGGAGATTTCCATCCAGGGATTGTTCACCTGCGTGGAGAGCACCACTGCGGTCGTTATTGCCCCTGGCCCGGAAGTCATGGGAATGGCAAGGGGAACCAGCCAAATCGAGGAGCCTGCGTGGACTTCCTTGTGCTCGCTTGCAGGCGGGAAGAGCATCCGCAGCCCGATAAGGAGCAGCACCACGCCCCCGGCAATCCTGAATGCCTCCAAGGTGATTGAGTACAGCTGGAAAATGAGGAATCCCGTGAGCGCGAAGAACACCAGCACGATGAATGAGGCAAGGCTGCACATGAAGGCGATCTTGCCCCTTCCTGCCTCCTTGTCGTTCTTGGTCAGGTACAAGAAGAGCCCTATTGTGGAAAGGGGATTGATGATTATCATTATGGCGATGAAGGAGGTGAGAGCGAACTCGAACATCCTCGGGTCAAGTTGAAGCATGGTTCCCCTTCAGATGCAAAGTATAAAAGCAATTGCATATATATTCGAGGAAAGCTGGGCCGTGGGCTGAACCATTACAAACTGAAGCGGGGTCATCGAGATAGAATTGCGCAAATCCTATTTCTCCAACATCCACTTCCAAGCATACCTTTGTTTAANNTTGAAATGAACAAAGATGAGCACTTTTGTTCAATGGAAATGAACAAATTTCCAGAGAAATTTGTCCACCCACTTTTTGCTGTACCCGACGCGCGAAAGACACCTTGTTTCCCTAGAAAATAAAGGGTGTCCAGACTACTCATCCGCCGCGTATCCTTTCATTCTCTCCTTTATCTCTTCCCAATTGAGCCTTTTCGCGCTTGGAATGTATGCGTTTGCAGTTTTTGGCACCTGGAGCGTTTCCAGCACTTCCCCAAACGCTTTCATATCCCTTATTTTGAATTCCTTCGCGTTTACCTCGCTCATCCAGTAAAGGTCGTAGAGGTCTTTCCATTCCTTACGTTCCAATATCGCTTCCTCCTTTTGCCTGTTCAACTCCCGGAATGTGTACATCTCCGCCCGCTTCGACACAGGCAGGAAGTCGGACACTGCCTTTCTCTTCTCATGGCCGCCTTTCAATCCGAATGAAACCTCTGCTTTGACAGCGTCCTCAGTCTCATTGAATGTGTACGCCAGCGTGAAGCCAATAGAGTGCTTTGTGAAAAACTCCTTTTTGATTTTCCAGCCAAGCGAGCGTACGAACGCTTCCACCTCACGCTTCTCGTAGTCTGTGTCATAGTCCAAATCCTCTGAAAAGCGCTGGTGGCCCGGAAGATGGCCCTTGTTAATCGCAGTGCCACCCTTGAGCACGAATTCTTCTTCCGCGAACAATTCCATCAGCTCAAACATGAAGGCTTCCTTTGCCATGAACTGGAACCCAAGCCCTGCCCTTGCCGCGTATTCCCTTATCTCGTCAGGGCTGAACGCTATTGTTGCCACCATGAAAGAATCACCTTTTCCCCTACGTTGTCAATCAGCTTCCAATCTGGAACATACTTTCCCTGCCCTCTTCCTTGCAGGTAAGCGTTGGCGCGAACCTTTTTTCCGCAGTGCCCCATAAGCTCGTTCTTCTCCTTGCTCCGCGTTGGCAGAAGTGATAGTATATACCCGAGCCGCTGGAAGAACGCGCCGCCTTCGCCTTTGCTTTGGGCAAGGAACTTCTTTGCCGAAATTTCCGAGTTATAGAGCGCCTTTGCGATTTTTGCATAACCTACCAAATCTGAATGAAACAAGCAGTCGTAAATCGCCTTCTCAACCGATGCCATCTTATATGGCTTTTCAATCAATCCCGAATAGCTTTTTGCCTTAAAATAGTGAAGTTCGTGTTCTCCCAGGCGAAAAGAACCTTTCCCGCTTGAAGCAACATAGATGGTGAACGGGTATTCTTCAATCAAATGGTGCAGGTAAAGCGCGGTTCCAAGCGACAGGTAACCCGGTTTGAGCACGGTTGCAACCATAAACGGATCGGCATCCTTGGAAACATAAATTCCTTTTGTGGGATTGTAAAACTCGCCTTCCTTCACAAGCCGGTTCAGAGTAACGCGCAGCGAATTTGAGGAAGTGAGCTCCAGGCTGTCCAAAACCCTAAACTCGGCAACCCCTGCCTTTTTCACGTACTCCCTGAGCCTAGTTGCAATTTTCATGAAATATTAATTAAATGTTAATATTTAAATACTTTTGCAACAAAAGCCAGCAATCAAGCCAGTTGAGCAGCCGGCTGCGCCAGTTGCACAGCCAGAAAACGCACACAGTATGTTCGCGCTAGCAATAATGCTTGGCGCAATCGCGATTGTGGCAGGCGCGGGGTTCCTCTTTGCCCTAAGAAGGAAAAAGAAGGACATTTAATTTGCAAATTCTTTTTTTGTTTTTCCTAGCTTTTGGCCTGCTTTGAAACTTATTTAAAACCATTGCCTGCAATAACCATCCGCCGTCATGGGCATGCCAGGTTATGGAAATAATTGCGTTTGTTCATTACGACGATAAAATCAGGTAAAAAAATGGGGCCGTGGGCT
>DUFS01000017.1 GCA_013331805.1 Microcaldota archaeon
CGGGTTCGAATCCCGGTCGGGGCGCTTGCGATTGAAATAGCAGCGCCCTTGACACTTCCTAATAAGGGGGTGGACACAAGGGTGTTGCTATGGAAAAGCGGGACATCTATGAAAAGAAAGTAAAGATGGACTGGTGGCTACGGCGCATAAAGGCCTCAGATTTGGCTGAAGCCACCAAGAAGGAAATACTCGACTTCTTTGACAACTGCGCGGCTACAGGCCTGTCAATGCACCGAATCCTGTTCTACGCTGACAGGTTGTATCCTATTGCCAAAATGCTCGGAAAACCGTTTAAGGAGGCTTCCAGGGCGGATATTGAGGCTATTGTGGCTCAGATAGAGCGCAACGACAAGCTCAGCCCAGACACCAAGGGCATCTACAGGGTGACGCTCAAAAAGTTCTACAAGTGGCTGGAAGGCAACGGCACGGTCTGCCCGGACAAGGTGGCCTGGATAAAGATCAGAAGCAGCAAGAACCACATTCTGCCTGAAGAGCTCCTGACCAAGGAAGACATCGACAAGCTGATGGACACAGCCCAAAACCCGCGCGACAAGGCTATTATTTCGCTCCTTTACGAGAGCGGGTGCAGGATAGGCGAAATGGCGACTCTTCAGCTGAAAAACATCTCCTTTGACGAATACGGGGCTATCCTCATGGTGGACGGCAAGACTGGCAGGCGCAGGGTTCGGATTATCGCTTCGGTGCATTATCTGACGACCTGGCTTGAGCACCACACGGACAAGAAGAATCCGAATGCCTATCTCTGGACTAATCTCACATGGCAGCACGGCAAGCCGATGGACTACGACACTTTCCGCCTTCAGATAAGCAAAATAGCCAAAAAAGCCGGAGTTCAGAAACGAGTCAATCCACACGCTTTCAGGCACGCGCGGGCCACCGAGCTTGCCAAGATGGGACTAAACGAGGCTCAGATGTCGGCTTACTTGGGGTGGGTGCCAGATACCGATATGGCCGGCACTTACATACATCTGAGCGGGGCTGACTTGGACAACGTGCTCCTGGGTGCCTACGGCATAAAGAAGCCCGACGACCAGAACACCACGCCCAAGTGCGCGCGCTGCTTCAAGCTTAACACCGTAGCTGCGCGCTTCTGCGAGGGATGCGGAATGCCCCTGAGTTTGAGGGCAGCCGTGGAGATGGAAGACAAACGCGTAGAATTTGAAAAGAAGATTGAGCCGTTAATGGAGCTGCTTCAAAGCGAAGAAATTCGAGTCTATTTAGCTGACAAATTAAAGGTTAACGAGAGGTAGATTGTTCAAAAGATGACTCTATATAATTCAAAATCTCTGTTTTTCCTTTCCCTATTCGTATCCATGCAGGTATCTTATTGTGATTTTCAATATTAACAGTTACACTCCAAATAAATCCACGCTTGCTTTCTTCCGCCATGTTCACAGAATAGCGTCTCTTCTCTTCAATTAAAAACTTAGCCTTGGCTAATTTCGCGCAAATCTTTTTGACATTATTTCTTCTAATTTTATATGGTCTTCTAAATTTTTTTATTCCCAAATATATCGCGTTCCAATCCAGACACATGCCATCCATTTTTGGTATCTTATCGACTAATTTCATATTCTCTATTCGAATGTTCTCACTTTCTTCTTCATTTGTTCTATAATCGGGATACTTATTTTCTAAATTTTCGAATTGTCTTCCCCATTCGTGATCAAACTTTGAATAGAGGTACTGTAAAATATCAAAACCAATAAACATGCGTCTTTTCGGATCATCATCTTTCATAACAAATTTTTTGTCCCTATATTCTGCAAAATATACGCCTTTCGCACGGAAAATGTCCATGTGATATGACCCATAATTGTTTCCTCTGTCAAGAGTCTGAACATACTTCATCATACTTAGTTGATCAGTTTTAATATCCAAGGATGAAAGAAAATTGAGAAATTCTGCCGAATCTGTGTGTGCAATTCTATCTAAGTCGTTGTCAGCTTCTTTTATGTCATCCGTTGGTCTTTCTGAATATCCAGATTTGGGATTTTCTTGGTTTTGAAAAGGATTCTGTTTAGATTTTTTTAATGCAATGTATTCGTCAACGGTTTCCTTTATCCTTTTTCGCATTTCTCCATCCCACGCATCGTTTTCCCAGATTTTAACCATCAGTTTGGCGCTAATTCGTTTGATAATATCCATGTCTACTAATTCTTCGACATCACATGCTCTAAGATAAGCTATGTCATCCAAGAGGTTTTCAATATAGTTTTCAACTCTCAAAATCTTTTTTGTTAGACTATTTTTAGCAGTATAATATTTCGCGCGATCTTCCCCTTTCAGGGCTTTGAGATTCTTTCCAGCAAGTATCTCGCGCTCAATGGGCGTGAAGATTCCTCCTTTTGGAGCATTTTTACCCCTATTTTTGCTCATAAAGTAATTTACTAAGACATATTTTTATGTATTTCTAACGGCAAAGTCATCTCCGAGGTGAAATGGGTGAAACAAACATTGTCGATGTCTGCTGATGAACTCAGCCTTCTGAAAGCCCATGCGACTAAGAATGGCCGCACGTTATCTGGGACCATCCGGAAGGCGCTATCCTTGCTTTATGCAAAGGAGGGAGAAAATGCAGAAACTTGAAGGATGGCTGAACTCGTTGGATGAACTCTACAAACTGCTAAAAAAGAAGCAGCAAGCCGTTGAGGGCGGCTTGCCAGAAAACAGTGTTGGTGATCAATATGGAGAAAAAGGACCTATTTAACAATGTGTCTTCGATCTACGACTTTCATTTCGAAGAATTCGCTTTCGCGAGGTTTCGACCCCGTCTTGAGACCGGTCTGAGCCTCAGAGAATTTTTCAGGCTTGCCGGATGCTGGTTCAGCCTACCCAAGCCAGTCGCACGCCAGCTCCTACACGTCTTTGAAAGAGACTATTCCGTGAAAAGACATTACGGACCGTTGGGTATGGAGTTGCACGTAGAATAAGGTCGATACCATGAGCAATCTCATTCAGTCCGACATCCCGTCCGTTACGGTTCGATACATATCAAAAATATCCAAAGTTACTTACACTATATACACGTGTTTCGTATATACTATACATACTATTCTCGGATCCTTTGCGAATTCCATAGAGATTTCGATATTTTTTATACGCATTAAAATTGGTGTTTTTTATGCCAGGAGGTAGGCCAAGGTTAGCGGTTACTGAAAAGGCGGCAAGAACAACAATCACTCTAACGCCTGACACTCATGACCATGCTGTTCTGGCAGGCTTAAACATATCTGCCATCTGCGAAGCTGCACTTAGACAACGACTGAATCGCCACATTCTGCTGCCAGATGTTCAAAAAACGCTTACTGATGAATTACATGTACTTGAGGCAGAGCTTAATCCGGTGTTAAACGAAAAACAGCATCTAAAGTTCGCTAATCTCCGTAAAACTATAAACAGACTGGAAGGTGCGGCCTACATTGTGATGGATAAAACGAAGTCTAATGGGTGATATAACATGACATCGGTAGCCAAAAAAGCATCAAACCAGAAAAATGCCTTACGCTCGACCGGTCCAAAAAATGTGACTCAAACACGACTAAATGCACTTCAGCATGGTCTTACTGCAGAGGAGACAGTCCTTGATAAGAGCCCTTTCTTTGAGTCTAAAGCCGATTTCAGGCGCCTGAATGACCAGTTTATTCAAGATTTGGCTCCTAAGAATGTGGCAGAAGCCTTCCTTGTCCAGCAAATGGTCCAGGCGTGCTGGCGGCTTCGCAGGGCCTCCAAAGCGGAAAATGCCTTCTTTAGAGAACGCGAAAAAATATTGATTGATGAAATAGTCAGAAAGCACACCTCTGGTTCGCTTTTTGCGCATCATGATCTGGAAAAGATGAGCAATGCCGCACTCACAGAATTGAAAGAACTTGCAGAAGGACATTTAGCAGACTTGGATGCAGGAAAAATTGATCTAAGTGGCTATAGAGGAAATGAAGAATTTGCAAGCATGGACGAAAACAGTCTCAAGAATGAACTCCGAAAAATGTTTAATGACCAAGTTAGATTTTTTACCGCTCTCATCGGCATAAGGGAAAAGAACGCCTTAGATGAATACGAGGATAGAATAGATTCATCCACTATACCGACTGAAAATGGGCTGGATGCTATTCTGCGCTATAGAAACTCAATCCAAAGGGAATTCTATACTGCACTTCGTGAGCTGATGCGCTTGCGCGGAGCTCCAGCTATAGATGTCCACATAGATTAAGGTCATTTTTACGAAACGAAGCCAAATGGACAGGTGATGCTTATGTCAATGCCAACATGTATTCGATGTGGAAATACAACCTTTACGACCTCCGAATATTCTCCAGGATCGATCGGAACCATAGTTATGATCATATGCTGGAGATGCGGTGGAGTCGCGGGTGTAGTAAGAAAGAAATAATGGTCATTTTTCTACATAATACGGATGTCCTTCTGCAAAGGCTCTAAACCATATTACATATGGCTCTACATCGAAGGGAGTCTCAAATGCGCACAATCCAGTCGTTTTCATTCCTGGATTTAGATTACCTCCAAATTGACCCGTCGTATAGGTAGAATCAAATTCTCTGTTCTGGGAATCGACAAGTAGAGTGCTCATACAGTAAAAAGCACTTGATTTTTTACCGACATTTTCAATAGTCACATCAATTACAAAGATTTTTTTATCGCTTGTTTTTCTAACCGCCATGGAGTTTATCGTGAATTTAGTTGCTCCATTATAGTCGCGTTCCTCCATTGTAGTACTCTTGCCCTCATTTTTCCAATAGTAGTTCCTACAGGTTTCCCCTACAGGAATATAGATGTAATCTGTTGTATCACAGCCGCATTTTGAAGCTTTATCAATAAGCTGAAGGGTAGAGTTGCAGTATTTTGGTTTATTATTAGAACAGCTTTCCACTTGGGTGCCGTCAGGACATTTCGCCAAATCATGTTCACATCTCGCAGTACAAGAACCAGACCCAGTGCAAATATCAGAAGTTCTAATATTCTTGTCATCACAGTCAGAATCATTCCTGCATTCAGGTTGGATAGCCTGTTTTTTCGTTGTGCAGACCCCCGCAGAACATGTTTTTTCCATGCAGCCTTCAATTTCACCAGAACAGCCTATCTGGGGCCCCTCGAACACAAGATTCCTGCACCTATATCCTGTATTCTTGTCGCAGGTATCAATTGTGCAACTATTATTGTCATCGCAGCTTTTGGGGCATTTAGGGCACTTGCTGAGATCTGTTACAATACTTTTATCTGGGCACTCGTATGTTTCTGTTGGTTGGGACTGTGGCGGCAGTGTTTGTGGCTGACTTGACGTCAATTGTCCACTGGAGATGCATCCTGCCAAGAATATCGCAAAGACCAGCCCTAAAATAAGCAGCGTCAAGCCACCACCCGCTAAGAATAAGCCGCAAATGATTTAAAATCTATGGCTGGAACTATGTTATATCATAAAGAGGTTCCACATGTCAAAGACTGAAATACCCAAGAAGATTATAGAATTTCTGAAAAAACAGGACTGGCCAGTTACCACTGAGAACGTCATGAAAGAGCTTGACGTTTCTTGGAACACTACACAGGTCCATCTTCTCAAACTGGTAGCAGACGGCAAAGTCAAATACAAGAAAGTTGGGCGGCAGAACCAGTTTTGGCTTACTGGGAAATATAATAAAGAATTCTAATCAGGGATTTTCGGGTCAATGAAGGCGAAGGAATAGAAATTAGACGGGCGCGGATAAAAAAGGCAGAAATAGGGGTTAAACAGATAAAATTTTGCTCTATCAACTAATAATGAAAGATATTTCACGAGAACTTCATTCAGTAGATAAAAAGGCTGCACGTCAAGTAGATGAATTACCAAAAAGAAGTCTGACAGGTTTTATCATAATTTTCATTGTAACAAATTTATTTGCCATATTTCTTGGAGCAATATTCTCTGAACCAATAAACCAATTCTGGCTAAAAATGAATGGTGAAAAACCAAAACTGGAAGTTATTCCATCTCTTTATCCGACAGCATATGCCAACGCAAGCCTTGTGCGTGTGGATATTACAAATATTGGAAAGATAGATGTTACAAACATGTCCTTATCGTATCGTTTTCCATGTTACATGAATAAAACAGCAAAGGCACCACTCCATACTTCATTGCTTAAGAGTGGTCAACACGATTTCTTTGAAATTCCAGTACCACTCGTGCTTAATTGTTCTACATCAACGAAAACATACGATGCAGAGCTTTTCAAGGATAAACGTGGCCAGTGTTTCTTCAAGTCGCAAGGCGAGGTTAAGAGCTCTGTTTGTATGTATTGTGACTTGAACATGTCAATTGAATCGGAAGATTTTTATCAGGCCTATAGCTCAAGATACCCATACTTTGAGGGAGAAGTTGCGATGGAGCTTACTTCCGAAAACTGTAGGCCGTATGATGAAGCTGCGAATAAGTCCGAGCTTGTATCTCAGGGTCCATTCGGAATAACAATTATGGATCCGTCTACAAGGTGCTTATCAGATCCATCATTTTCTGACTGGTGTAGCGAAAATGGTTTTATCAAGTGATGTTAGAATTTTACAAAAGTCTATTCTGCGCTTTTACTTCTTATCCATTTTATCAATAATTGTGTATGCTTCTCATCGCTTTTGTACGTATGCCCTAACGCATCTCTAAACCAAATGCATGTCGGTGTTCTGTTTCGGAGATCGTCGGCCAGTTCTTTTAGGCCTTTTACTACAGTGGCTGTTTCGCCATACTGTATACGCTTTGGTAGCGAATCTATCGGCCCAAACTCCCTGATAAGTAAGGATTCTCCATTTTCTACTTCTATACCAACGGTTGAAATTGTTACGGGCCTTTCATCAAAATTCTTAGCCACAAGATTCATTATAGTGTCAACTCTATTTCTTCCTGGATTAAATAGGTCCGGGCCCCAATCAGCAAGACCAATAGCGCATTCAACTTTGACATCTGGAACATCATTTTTGGATAGTTGTTTAGAATCGATGTTTATGTTTTTAGAGCCCACTATGGTGATGTTTTTGTCTCCACGCACTTCTGCGGTATTTCTTTCAAATTTATCTCCCAAATTATCACATCATAAATTCTGTGTCCTACTTATTCTGAGGTGCTATTGTGACGCTTATTCTTCCAATTGTTAGCCCTCCCATGAAGCCCAAAACTTGAAAAATTAACAACTGATACTCCTGCGCAAAAAACATAGACATGAGCCATGCAATGAACGAGATTCCCGTAAGAATGAAAGACCACATCGTTATCCAGTCGTTAATATTATTACAGATGGGGGGCATCAATCGGTCTTTTAAGGAAGGCTTCATCTAATCTGCCTCCAATCTTGGCGAGCACCGCACCAAGGACAAATTGTCTGACCAGGTTTTAGCATTCCCCCGCAATTCCAACAGCGATAAGCAGTAACATCTCCGTGCTTCTTTGCAAGCTCAGATAAAAACCACAATCCTATACCGAGTATGGCCAAAGTCTCCAAGTCTTTCTTCTTGACCATCTATATTCTCCTTCAAATTCTCATCTGAGGTTCGTCTTTGATTACCTCTCTCTCCTTTGAGGTCTTCTCATGGCCGCATTTTTTGCATACATAGTGGTATTCTATCAGTCTTTCTTCTCCTCCCATCACTCTATTCCGTTTCAAGACAGTTGCTTTTCGTTTTTGAAGGGCAAAATTACTATTGCATTGGTCGCATTTTCGACGCTCTGATAAAACGTGAAACACGCCAAATAATAGGAGGAATATCAATCCTGCCCACAAAAGCTCGTTTGGAGCTGTTGCGCTAAGGACAAAATAACCTCCAAGGAACCCAACAGCTGGTAGGCCAAATATTGCATAACCAGCAACAATATTCTCACGGAAGACGCGCTCAAAAAGGAGCAAAAAAATCTTTTCTAATGGCTCTTCTGGCACAATTTCGTAGTTTTCGATAGGCTCCTTCTTTTGACCCCCGTGTATGTGTATAGTGGTATCCTTAGAGCCTACCACTGTGACATTCTTGTCGCCATGCACTTCCGCCTTGTTTCCTTTGAATTCATCCCCCATACTCCCACGTCATAATTCCGACGGGCTGGCTTTATATAAGTTGCCGCAATAAGAGGTAATAGTGAGTAAAAACCACGCCTGCAGGAGGTGTGGGCGAAACTATTTCTGTCGTATGCGCCCGGTCGGGGCGTCGCTCGCTCACGCTTCGCGCCGCAGCCCGACCTATTTTCGCTTCGCGAAAAAGCCGCCAAGCGCTTCCTGCTTGTCGTCCCGGTCGGGGCGAAAAAGTCTTTTTCACGTCGGAGAATGGAAAATGGCGGGTTCGATTTAGGTATGCTACCGGCGTCAAACGCCCTATTTTCATGGTTTCGACATTTGTGGTTTCACGATAATCTTGGCTGGAATTCCTGTGGTTCCGACCTGTGCAGTCCTAGAGGGGGTCAGTACACGCATCATGTTCCTTCTCTTCCAAGAATTTTGCGAGTTCAACGCGGTATCTTTCTCTGTCAATATGTTTTGCCCTGCTAAAATATTTCTTGTATGAGCTGTTTTCAGAAAAACTCAGAATCTTGCCTATGATGAACATCTCCTCGAAGCATTCCGATGTCGGCAGGCGGTTTTTCTGGATAAGGGTGGCAGCCTTGCCAATGTCGCCTTTGCATGCGTGATATGCCGCTGCCAGAAAAACGTATTTTTCCCTCACGCTGTCGCTTGCCTCGGTGTAATCGTAGAATTCATCCGCGTCAGGCCCGCCATCCGTTTCCTTGACCCTGATGTCTGCCGCGAACTGGAGACTGTTTGGTTCACGCATTAATGCCCGGATAAGAGTCAAATCGATTTCGGCATCCTCCACTTTTCCGCGGCTCTTCTCAAGGCAGGCGGCTGTTTCGCGCAGGAAAGACACGATTTCATCAGCTGCCATACCCCTCGTCTTGCGGCTGTATTCTTCATACCCTTTCTGGTCCGCCGGCGCGAAATTTTCCTTCATGAATTCCCGTTGCCGTTCCATAATATTCTCCCGCGTGAATGCCATGTCAAGGCCTTTGAGTTCCCTGTGCTCTTTCTTCTCAGCCTCTTGAAGCGCAAGGAAGCTTTTTTCAAACCCCGGCAAATCCCTTTTCACCAATGAGAGGTATGCCGAGATCAGCTCCTTTTCGTCCAGCAGGTCAATGCCGAAAATATAGCTCGTATCGTATACCGCCTGCATAAACCCATCGCATCCAGCAAGGTAATCCTCAGCCATTGCGATGAATTTTTCGCGGTCGTTCGCCAATCCGAAAAAATCCTCAAGGAATTCGTCAAAGCCCATGCCATGCCTTTCAATGAAACGGCGGTTGATTTCCATTATTTTCCTGTCCTGCACCTGGAATTTGCCCTTGCTCTTGTATTCCGCAATTTCCTGCAGCCCGTGCTCGCGGCTGTATTGCAACAGCTGCTTGCTTTCCTCTTTTGCAGATTCCAGATCTGCCAGCATCTGGCTGAGCTTCGAGAATTCAGATATGCCGCTGAACAGGTCATCACTCGCAATCAGCCCTATGAAGGAATATTTGCCCGGGTGATTCGGGTTTTCTATCAGCCTCGCATTGACATTGCCGTTCTTGAAGCCAAGTTCCGATGAGCTGATTACGGTGAACGCTTCGTTGCTGTCAGCATCAACAAAGTGGAATTCCCGCAGGTCAAGCCCTTTCAAATCCTTTTCGCCTGTTTTTTCGCTGCGAATAAACTTCAGGCTCCGTCTTGTTGAATTTTTGATAAGCATAAACTCCTTTTTTTCGCCATCGCCAAGCGAACTGTAGAATGCACCCGAAAGGAAGTCGATGAGAAGCCTGCCCTCATGCAAATAATTGAAAAGCGCGTTCTCGATTATGAACTCATTGAATGTCTTTTCGCGCCTTTCCTTATTCTGACCGTGCGTGAAGTGTTCCATCACTGGCTCCAGGACAAGCAGCGACGAGTTGGTGACGTCGTCTACAATCCCGATTTTCTCAAGATAGCGGAAAGTGCTGTCGTAAACTTCCAGATATACCATTATATCCCCGGTCTGGTTCGCAATCTCGTTCTTTTCCTCTCAGCCCTGAATGCGTGTGTGTCCCCACAGTGGAAGCGGATTTCGCCCTCCGCGCGCGTGTCCGAAAGGAATGCCATCCAGCCGTCGCCGGATGCCTCGTCGCACTCGTCGTTCCCCGCCCACGTGAAATCGAACACGCACAGCCCTGTGCCTGTCGATGCGATGTACTTCCCGTCCATCTCCCCGGAAACGAGGATGAACTGGAAGCTTCCGTGCGCGCCCTTTTCAAGCGTAATGTGCGCCGGCACTTCCATGTCAATGTCCTTGCGGGCAAAGTCGTCCATGTGGACAAACCTCCACTTGCCGAGAAACCGGCTTTTCCAGCCGCTTGCCATTGCTTTTGCCACGTCTTTCATCCGTTATCCCCGCCCTCTTCAGTCCCTTCAATATCAATCCCGTCATCCTTGCCAAGCGTGCCGTCCAGCAGCATCTCGTAATAATCTGTGAGCGTGTCCTTGTGACCCCACCCTTCCGCGCTTTTGCCTATGATTTTCTCAATCCTTGGCTTGAACTGCGGAAGAAGTGAGGGATTGTCTTTCAGGAGCCCCAATGAGGATATGTACATGCTTTCCATACTGGAATAGAATGCCTCGTAAAGGTCGCCGTATTCGTTCTCCACCTCAATCCCAATCTCAACGTAGGAAACCATCATGTCTAGCATGAGTGGCAGCTCGGGCTTGAGCCTGCGGAAGTCAAGGACAGCCTGCCTTGCCGCGCGCAGGTTTATCCTTTCGGAGAACAGCGCCTCCCATATCTTCTTTTTGTAGTATGCTGTTGTGGCGGGGAAGTCGCCCCTGCCCTTAAACCTCATTTCCAGCCATTCGGCATTCTCCTTCTTCAAATTGGCAAAGTCAAGGATGATTGCACGAAGCTGACCAGCATCCAATTGAGAAATCTGCTCTTTTAGCTCGGAGTTCATTTCCTTAAACCTCCCAGTGTCCGCTGCTTGTCTTTCCCGCCCCGCGGATGGCGTTTTTGGCTTTGAGCTTTTCCAGGCATTCCTTCACTTTTTTTGACTCATTTCAGTATACTAAACAATACTAAACTAATCTAATTGTTTAGTATCATTTAACAATCTTGAAACTGCTGGCGCGCGCCCTCCCGGTTTTCTGTAAAAGCCCCAAGTGCACTAGATGGGCAAAATCCTTCACTGCGGCAGTGACGGAGATATCGTACTTCCTGGCCACGATGGTCGGCCGCAGCTGCTTGCCTTCCTGCATTGCAGCCAGGATGTGTTTCTGCCGCTCGTTCAGTTTTTGAGTCTGCATGCTCAACCGGACTGAGAACATCGGGTCTGTAACGAACTGCGGGTCTTTGAGGCCGTTCTGGCGCATGGACTGGTAGATTTTGAGGGTGCCCGTCCCCCATTTTTCAACATAGCCGCAAAGGTAGAGTGCATGGGCAACGTGGGGGTTCTTGATGACGGAAGAGTGGACGCTGGCCAAATCGTTGATGCTCAGCCCCTCCAGGCGCCCAGGATTCTTGATTTCCAGGTAGTCCGGGCCTATTGTCACGTAGATGTAGGAGGCGAAGAAGTAATCGCGGTGCACAATCGCGTTGACCAACGCCTCGCGGATGGCTTCCAGCGGGATGCGTAGTTTTTCGATGCGCCGCACGCCCTCCATATGGATTTCCTTCGGAATCTGGGAAAGAATGAATTCCAATGTCTGTTCGACAGCCTGGATCAGGTTGCCGTCGAAATCATGCATGGCCCTAAATTCAAGGCCTGACGAGACAACTGCGCACCGGATGCCCCAGACCGGGAAAAAATCTGCCGGCTTTTTGCCAAAGAGCATCACCGCCCCGTTCTTGAGCTCCTTGCCGTCTATCAGGCTGAGCTTCGAAAGGATTTCGTCTGCCTTATTTGTTGGGTGGGAAAGACGGCTGGAAGCGGCAGCCATGGACACGAACCTGCGCAGGCTGGCCTCGTCCAAGTCGGACATGTTGGCATTTTGGCAGGGTGCGTCATCGAAAAAGACGGTCTTGTTCATGAAGAGGCTGCGCAGCTCTTCCGGGTCTGTGACCTTGAGGGTGGTTTTGTTCACTCGCTTGTAGGCGATGCCTTTGTAGAATATGGGCTTGCGCTTGGCGGGATGGACACGGATGCGGAGGATTTCATGCAGACCGCTCTTCTCGAAATCGGTTTCGAACACGACCGGCGGCGCGGTCTCATCGTGCATCTTCCTGGTGAATTGCTCGAGCTTGTGCTTCCCGATGCTGGCGCCCTTTGCGACGCCTTGGTCGGTCATTCCAACGTAGATTGTCCCGCCGTCTCCGTTGGCAAAGGCAGCCATGGTCTTGGCAATGCCGTCCTCGTCCAGGCTTTCCTTGAACTCTGTTTTCTGGTCTTCCTGCATGCTGCTGTTTGGGCGAAGAGGGTTTATAATACTAATTAATACTAAACTTGCTTTCTTGTTTAATATAGTTTAGAATAAGCTATGGGGGCTAAAAAGCGAGTGAAAGGTGCCGCAGAAGTAGAGATTCCAACGTCAGTGCAACGCCAAACTCTAACTGTTTGTGCTAATCCCGGTCGGGGCGAAGATCTGTCCACGTCGTAGAGTGAAAACGGGCGAGTTCGGTTTGGTGCACCTTACGAGACTATAGCTAAAGACTTAAATATGGAAACATTTTAGTTGCCGCTAATATCGACACTGCTGTGTCTATAGTTCGAGGAAACGATCGATCCGACAAATGAATTTACTCTAGGATCTTAATCGGGGGCAGATATTTTGGAATATCCCTCCTCAGATCAAAAATTTCAAATAGGGTTGTGTTAAAAATTTTGTACAGTCTTGAAAGACTTGCGGCTATTTCTGATGCAGATTTTTCAAGCTGTTTCGCAATATCTTTGATTGAAACAGATAGCATGAGTTTGTCATTGCTGCTATCAGCCACTGAAGTCATTTTATCAATTAGCAATAGATCAAGCGTTGCTCGTTCAGTTGCACTCTTTGTCGGAGCAAATGTGATGGCATCGAATAGGTAGGCTTCGTCTGAGTAGAAACGAAGAGGGGAGTATTTCACGCCATAATGCAGAATTATGCGGTAGGCTAGGACATCGCACCTATCATAGTGGGGCGCAAATATTCCTTCATCGCGATAAAGACTGTCTAGCAAGGATTCTGGCTTAGAAAGCTTTTCATCCTGGGGGCGCTCAATGGAGTGCAAGCCAATATAAGGAATGTTCCGTTGGAGAGTACGAAGAAGGCCAAGATAAGTCAGCGCATCAGGAACTGCCAACGGTTCAAAAGAAACTACTGCATCGAATTTCTCGTTGGGAATTTGCTCGAAACTCTTCTTCTCAGTCCGCAATCCAAGTGAACGCAGATGTTGAACCCAAAGGTCGCTTATGTCTGTGGCCAGGATCGCATATCCAGCATTTGCAAGGGATTTTGCAACTTTTCCTGTATATGCTGCTGGAAAATATATCGAATGTAGCTTATGATTTATGATGCGTTCAGATGCAAGATATGTTTCAAGCTTTCTGAATTCTTCGGCATTGAAATTAAAATCGGCTTTTTCCTGCTTTTCGTGCGGTATTGGGTTTTCCCAGCCACACTCGGAATGAACCAGAGGCAAGGAACTCCTGAAGTCAGGTAATCGAAGTCGCATATTTGCTATGTTTTTAGGAGCTATGACAGACTTTGTAAACTCTCCTTTTCGAATGATAAGACTAGAACTCATATAGTTAAAATCAGTGGTTAAAAGTATAAAAATCTAGTGGCACCCCCACAATTTCCTAGGATCTCTTTGGTCGGCTTGATACTGGATCGGTATCCTAACGGACGGTCTGTTGCAGCCTAAGGCGGTTTTATCCCTTTATACACATTTTATCCCTAAAACCGCTAAGCTTCCAACGCCTTGCAGATGTTACCGATTAACCTTGGGCGGGCGGCTCTCGACGTGGTGGCAAGGCTTTAAAACCTAGTCCGGCAGAATAAAACCATTGCTTCCCTGCGTTTGCCTGGTTCGAAAGGACTGGGCAACCGCAGGCTAACGGTCCTTCTTATGAAAACTTCTGCCGCGCTGTTCATAGACGGCTCCAACTTCTACCATTCGCTCAAGGCAGATGGCCATCTTCCCTTCAACGCCGAGCACTTTGGCAAGCTGTTCGAGCAGCTGTCTGACAAGTTCGAGCTCAAGCGCATCTATTTCTATGACGCCCTCAAGGACAGGACAAAAGACCCTGAAGGCTACGCCAGGCAGCAGAAGTTCCATTCCAGCCTGTCGAAGCTCAGATTTCCCCTCAAGATAAAGACACGAAAGCTCCGCTACCTTGCCAATCTGACGCAAGAGGAAGTCGAAAATGCTGCAACTGCGGTTGGCATTGTGGACTCCTGCAGGGAAAAGCTGTGGGCGCTGCTGCACAAGCTGGGGATGATCAGGCTGACAAAGGAGAAAGGCATTGACGTAATGCTGATTGCTGATGCCATTGAGCTTGCAAGGACGAAGGATCATGAAGCGGTAATTCTCCTTTCTGGCGATGGCGACTATGTTCCTGGCATAGAGTTAATCCGAAAGTTCGGCGCCAGGACAGTGAACCTCCACCTCTACCGCGGCAGTTCTACCGAGCTTAGGAATTCCTGCCACCAGAGGATCCAGATCGAGTTTGACGAGGAAGGCACTTACCTGGAATATCACTGAAAAACGTCTGGCTTCAGCTTCCAACGGGGTGCAGGTGCTACAGCTTAACCTAATGCAGGCGGCCCGGTCGGGGCGCCCTCCCCCTCTCAAAAGACCTAAAAAGCCTGCTGATGATAACCTCTCAGCGGGGTGATTGCAATGAAGAAGATCCTCATACTCGAAGACGACAGGGATTTTGCGGAAGTGGAGAAAATGCTGGTGCAGAAGGCGGGCTACGGGGTGGCAGTGACCCTGAACCCGAAAAAGGCGCTTGAGGACGTGAAAAAGTACGACCTGCTCCTCCTGGACATGATAATGGTCTCGAAATTCACTGGAAGGCAATTTTTGGAAAAGATGAAGGAGATGAAGGTAAAGACGCCGGTGATCATAGTCTCCGGCGTTCTTTTATCCGAGGTTTTCGCGGACGAGCTTGCCAAGAAATACCCCGGAGTCGGGTTTGTCCAGAAAACCTACATGAATGAGAAGCTCATTCCGATGATAAAGGACAAGATCGGGTAAAGGCTGGCTGCTTTTTGTAAAACCAGGAGGCGCGAATTGGCAGGTGGAAGCATGGGGGAGGCAAAAAGGGGCGTGGCAATTCTGGTGCCGGTGTCAGACTCGGTGCCCGGGCTTTTCGTGCATGCGTTTGCCAATGCCTATGTTTCCATAATCTCAAAGGGCCTCGCGCTGACCACGTTCGTGAACGAGGCGGTCCCGCTTGAGAAGTCCCGCGAGCGGCTTTTTTCCGATGCGCTTTCCATGGAGCCCGAGCTTTCATACATCCTTTGGCTGGATGCCGACATGCTGGTGAACTCCGGCCACGTGGGAAAGCTCATAGATTTCATGGACTCGCACCCTGAGGCCGACGCGGCGACCGCGCTTTACTTTCGGAAGTCCACTTATGAGCCCCTGTGCTACAGGCGCCTTGCCAAAGGGGGCGAAACCAAGGTGCCGCTCGAATCCTTCATGCCCGAAGGAAGCGAGGCTGCCGAGGTGGACGCTGCGGGCCTGGGCTGCATGCTCATCCGCACGCGCTCAGTCAAGGAGAAACTGCTCCCGTCGCTTCAGGGCAGGAAAAGGATTTTCTGGTTCGACCCGGACGGGCATTCAGAGGACATTAATTTCTGCCTGCTCATGAGGAACGCGGGCATGAGGCTGTTTGCACTCCCGGAAGTCTCAGTTCCCCACGCAGGAGGGTTCGTCTCGCGCTGGCACTATGAGAAAAAGAAGGAGGACGGGAAGCCTCAGTAGGGGTTGCCCTTGTCCTGCTGGAATTCAGACTGCAGGTCCTGCCAGGTCTTTCCGGCGTCGCTTGAGGATTTCTCCCGCTTCTCCTTGCAGCGCATTGCGTCATCGTCCTTGCCGAGTTTCCTGAAGAGCGCCTCAGCCTTGCCGTACGCGGCCGCCTTCTCGAACGCGGCTGCCGCCTCGTATTCCATGCCTGCCTTGATGTAATAATCAGCAGCTTTAACGAAAAGCTGCTTTGATTCCAACGACTTCGCGCGGGCCAAAAGCCTTCCTATTTCCTGGTCGCCCATCTACTTCCTCTTCCTGAAAAATGCGAATCCCCCTGCAAGGCCGATGAGCGCGATTGGCAGGCAGCAGCAGGAAAGCGCGTTGCTTGCTCCGGCTGTTCCGCTTTCATTTTCAGAAGGGCTGCCTCCCAGCGTGTCCACCCCTCCCAATCCGCCGAGGACCGGGGCAGAGCACTGCTTGCCCACCGGACTCAATCCTTCGGGGCAGCCGCAGGTTGGAGCGTCATCAAGGAGATAGCCGTTGGTGCACTTCTTTGGCTTGGTAGCAGAGCACTTGCCGTCCTCTGTCCCGTCCGAGCAGACAATCGCGCAAGTTTCACCCACCTTGGTCTTGCCTGCAGAGCAGCCGCATTCTGATGCCTTGTCCACGAGGGCGCCATTCACGCACTTCTTGCCCTTCTTGGGGGAGCANNGTAAGAAGCGTGCCAAGCGTCGGGGCGTTGATGTTCCCAGTGCAGTACTGGCCAGGGAATTTGGTGGAGCACTTTCCATAGGGGGTGCCGTCAGCGCAGCTGCCAGTGGTTATCGCAAACGAGAGCCCTGCGAAAACCGCAAGCAAGCTGAATGAAAGCAAGAACAGTGAAAACCTCATTCCAATCTCCTCCTCGGCGACGTTCCGCCTCGTCGGGTGCAACGGGCCATCGTTGCACCTCTCTCGCGACACAGTCGCCCGATCGCCTCGCACCAAATACTCCTCGCACAAATAAAAATGTTTCCCACTGCTTGGGCTTTCAGGCGATTTTGGCAAAGAAGTAGTCTGAAAGGAATTCCGAGTGCTTTGCGCTGATGAGCTTCTCCACAGGGGACACCTTTGCCCCTTTCAGCGCGCGCGAGATGTTTTCAGGTATCCCCAATCCGTGGGGGCTTTTGCAGGCGGACAAAAGAGCCGCTGCCGCATCCGTCACTTCCCTTTTTTCCACAGCCACGATCCTGTCGTGTTCCAAGTGGAGGTTCAGTGATCTGCTGTGCGCCTTTACAAACGAGTCAACGTCGGCAGCGAATTTTATCGAGGGGCCGCACGCCTTTCTCACCGAAGGGAGCTCCCACCTTTCAAGCTCAAGGAGGATGCAGCACTCGGCCCCGTCGCTCCAGTGGTAATATCCGAACACCGAGAAGTCCAGGGACTCAAGATGCCGCACCAGTGCCTGCGCTGTTTTCTTGAGCTGCGGCCAGAGCACGTCAGGCACCACCTTGGGCGCAGGAAACCCCACCACAAGGCAGCGTGTCCCCCTCCGCCTTACCATTCTCCTTATTGCCGCTGCGCTTTCCCTGCCCTTTTGGGAGAGGAAGAACTTTTCCGAGGGGGCATCAAGGAAGCGCCTGCTTTCGAATATGAACCGGGAAAGCGAGGTCTGCGCCACCACCGCGGCGACATTCCTCTTCGGATCCACCGGGTCGATGACCACAAGTGGCGAGGGGAAAGCCTGCCTCAGGTCGCCCTCAGTGCTGTGTTTTTCTGGGTCAAGAGCCGGCTCCTCCCATTCGGATGCCGCCTCAAGCAGTTTCAGAAGGGAGCCGTGCTGGATGACAAGAAGCTCGCAGAGGTATCCGGAAAAGCCCTCCACCCGGAGCTCTGCCCCGTATATCCCGAAGTTCTTCATGAATGCTTTCAGCAGCCTGACATCATCCTTCATTTTAGAGTCCATCTTGGAGTTCACGTATTTGGTGTGCAGCTGCGAGCGGTCCACCGAAGAGCCGCGCTCGGATATCTGCCCTATCCTATAAGCAGGCACAATGTCCGCGTGGTAATCCCCGTGGAAAACCTGGAGATAGGGGTGCTCGGCATACCTGGATTCCATCCTCATGCCATGGAACGCGTGCCTTGCGTAGTGCAGGCCCAGCATCACCATTTCCTTATGGGTGTAAGCAGTCGGGAACAGTATGAAGATGTCGAATTCGTTTTTCCCCTTGAGGTTGGTGCCCTTGGCAAGCGAGCCTGCAAGCTCGATTTCCACATTGGAAGGGACAGAGGTCTCGAGCTTGCGGATCAGGTAGCCTGCCTCCTCGAAGTCCTTCTTTGTCTCCCCATCCGTTGGCTTGATTTTTGGCAGCACCTTGGAAAAAACAGCCTGCGCTTTCCTTTCGTCAATGCATCTCATGCCCCTATTTCTCGGGTTCTTTTAAAAAATGCTCCTTCAGGGCTGGAAAGAAGAGGAGAATCAGCCGGTCTTTTTCTTAGCGGAATTGTAGTCCTCGAGGAATTTCTTTATTCCCGCGTCTGTGAACCCGTGGCGGAACATCTTCTCCAGGACATCGGGAGGCACGGTGGAAATGTCCGCGCCTGCAAGCGCAGCCTGGACCACGTGAAGAGGCGAGCGTATTGAGGCTGCAAGCACGGAAGTCTTGAATCCGTAATTCCTGTAAATCGCGACAATCTGGCGGACGAGCTCCATGCCCTCCTCGCCGACATCGTCCAGCCTCCCAAGGAATGGCGAGACAAAAGTCGCCCCTGCCTTTGCGGCCAAGAGGGCCTGGGCAGCGGAAAACACCAATGTCACATTGGTCTTTATGCCCTTTTTGGAAAGCATCCGCACTGCCCTGAGCCCTTCCTCTGTCATGGGCACCTTGACCACCACATTTGCAGCCCACGAGGCAAACTCCTCCCCGTCAGCAGCCATGTCCTTTGCCTTTTCCGAAACCCCCTCAACAGAAACAGGGCCAGGCACCAACTTGCATATTTCAAGAATCGCATCCTTCTGCTTTCTTCCTGATTTCAATATGAGCGTGGGATTGGTGGTGACCCCGTCTACCATGCCCATTTCTGCAAACCTCCTTATCTTGTCAGCTTCAGCAGTGTCCAGGAAAATTTTCATGCAAAACACCCCTTCACTTTTTTTTCTTGAGCGCGATTTCCTCCCTTGCCGCTGCGGCAATGCCCTCGCGCTCCAAGCCGTATTTTTTCATCAGCGCGTCCCCGCTTCCTGTTTCCCCGAACTCCATCTTCATGCCAAGTCTGCGAACCCGCGCAGGGTAAGCCTCGGCAAGCGATTCGCACACTGCTGAGCCAAGCCCGCCATTCACCTGGTGGTCCTCCACAGTCATTATTGTGCCGCACTGCCTCGCAAGCTTCTCAAGCGCTGCCGTGTCAGGGGAGGAAAGCGTGTGCATGTTTGCAACAGCGCAGGATATCCCGTCCTTTTCAAGAATGGAGGCTGCAAGAAGCGACTCGTGCGTGGTGTCGCCCATGGCAACTATGGCAATGTCGCTGCCCTCGGAAAGCAGGTTGAGCTTCCCGAGCACAAAAGGAGTCTGCTGAGTGGTGAAGGTTGGAATTGCGCATCTTGTGCATCGAATGTAGAAAGGCCCTGGCGTCTTCCAGGCTGCAAAGACAGCCTTGTAAGCCTCGTTGTAGTCGCAGGGCGAGATGACAGTCATATTGGGAAGGCATCGCGTGAGCGCAATGTCTTCGAGTGCCTGGTGGGTGGCTCCGTCCTCGCCTGTTGAAATGCCGGTGTGCGAGCCTTCCATCTTGACATTGGCATTTGCATAGCATATCGTGGTCCTCACCTGCTCCCAGTTCCTGCCAGGCGAGAATATCCCGAACGCTCCGATGAAAACGGTTTTGCCCGAGTAGGCGAGCCCCGCGGCAACCGCAGCAAGGTTCTGCTCGGCCACGCCCACGTTGAAGAACCGGTCAGGGTACTTGTCAGCGAACTTGCCCACCTGCACCGAGCCTGCGACATCCGAGCTCATTGCAATCGCGTTTTGGTCCAGCCCGCCGATATCCGCAAGGGCGGCGCCAAATGCGTTCCTGGTGGCTGCCTTTTTCAGGTCCTGCGAAAGCGGATCCAGCAAATGCATTTCAGGGTTGAGCTTCATTGGATCGACCCGTCCTCTTCCTTCATTATTCGCGCCCTCTCCTCATCAAGCTCGGCAAGCGCCTTTCCGGCTTCCTCTGGCTTGGGCGGAATTCCGTGCCACTGGTACTTGTTTTCCATGAACGATACGCCCTTTCCAGGCGTGGTCTCGGCAATTATCATAGTCGGCTTGCCCTTGGTCTTTCTCGCCTCCTCAAGCGCATGCATTATCGCTTTGTAATCGTGCCCGTTCACGCTGATCGCGTGCCAGCCGAATGCGCGGTACTTCTGCGCAAGGTCGCCAAGCGGCATGATTTCCTCAGTGTTGCCGTCTATCTGTATGAAATTCCGGTCGCAGATCGCAACCAGGTTGTCCAGCTTGTGCTTTGCTGCAAGCATCACAGCCTCCCAAGTCGAGCCCTCCTGGTGCTCGCCGTCCGAGGTCATGCAGTAAACGCGGTAATTTTTTGAGTCCAACTTTCCTGCAAGGCAGATTCCGCAGGCGATTGCCAGCCCCTCGCCAAGGGGGCCCGAGGAGTTCTCAATCCCCGGAAGGTAGGCTTTGCTTGGGTGGCCCTGCATGCGCGAGCCCAGTTTTCGGAGGGTGAGCGTTTCTTTAATGTCAAAGTAGCCTGCGCGCGCCATAGTTGCATAAAGAACCGGAGCCACGTGGCCGTTGGAAAGCACGAAGCGGTCGCGGTCAGGAAGTTCGGGCTTTGCAGGGTCGTAATTCATCTCGCGGAAATAGAGGATGGTAAAAATGTCCGCAAGCCCCAAAGGGCCTGCGCTGTGGCCTGACTGCGCCGCTGCAAGCATGCGAATGCAGTCCTGGCGGATGGTGTTTGCCATCAGCTTGAGCTCTTTTATGTATTTGAGTTTCATGCCTACCCTCTGAAAAGCCCTATTTCCTCCCAAAGCATACTTCCCGCAATAATTTATAATACAGCTAACCCTGGCAGTCTTTTTTCAGGTCTTCTATTGCTTTTCCTATGTCTCCTTTGGCGAAAATGCCGGAGGCAGCTCCCAAAAGCGTGGCGCCAGCTGCAGCAGCCGACCTTGCAGAGCCGATATCTATCCCGCCGTCAACCTCTACAACTGCGCCTGATTCTGAAAGCCTGCGAATCTTGTCCTCCATTCTCGAAAGGTAGGTCTGGCCCGAAAAGCCCGGGTACACGGTCATCACAAGCACGTGCTCGATTTCGGAAAGATGGGGAAGCACCTCGTCCACAACAGTGTCGGGCGAGATTGCAAGCGCAACCCTGCCCCCCATTTTCTTTACCTGTGAAATCGCCCTGCCAACATCCTTGAGGCTTTCAACATGAAGCTCGTAAATCGCGCCCTGCTTTCCGATTTTTTTAACGTATTCAAGCGGGTTTTCTACCATAAGGTGGTACTCCACGATGAGGTTTTCAGGTATGGGCGGGAATTCCTCCACGGGTAAAGTCTTGTTGGGCACAAACTTTCCGTCCATTATGTCTATCTGCACCCGCCTGACAAAAGGCGCGACCTGCGCGACTTTTTTCGCAAAGTCCGCCCTGTCCTTTGCCAATATTGCTGGGACTATTTCGATTTCAGCCATTTTTCCACTTCCCTACTTAGCCTTGAGCCGCAAATTCCTTTAAAACTTCGTAAAGTGCACCCGCAGGGGTGAGGCTGCTTTTCATCAGGCAGAAGGAGCGCACCCCGAATGTGCCCACCTCGCCAGTTTTCAGGAAGTCCTCCATGTCAGCCACTCCCTTGGAACGGGCCACAGTTAGGTGCACACTGAAATGCTCCTTGGGCAAGCCAAGGAAGAAAAGCGCCTCCTCAATTTTCTGCGCAAGCTCGCCTGCCCCCTGCGACTCGCCCCCTATCCAGATTGCCCTTGGAATCCCCTTGGAAGGGAATGCGCCAGCACCGGAAAGATGGACATCGAAAGGCTGGAATTTAATTTTGGAAAGCGCCTGCTTTATTTCCTCCAGCCGCTCATTCGGAGTTTCGCCCAAGAACTTTAGCGTTAGGTGATAGCTTTCCCTTGGGAGCACCCTCGCCCCCAGCGCCCCGTCAAGGGGCGCAGCCGCCCTTTCCACTGCTGGGATCATTTCCTTGGGAAGCCTAATCGCGACAAAAAGCCTCATGCCTGCAATTGACACCGATAATAATATAAGTCGTGCAACCGAATGCAAAACCATGGCAGCGGACAACGTAACAATTCTCATGCTGTACATAAGGATTGCCAATCTGCTTATTTCGGCCTACATTGTGAAGGAGCTCATATCAGTTGCGTTTTTCCACAAGGGGGCTTTTTCCAAGACAATGAAAATCATGCTTCTCGCTGTGCTTGTCTTTTTCGGAGTCGAGCTGGTGCAGGTGTTCAGGATAATGACTGGGCCGGAGGCTGACCTTATCCAGTCGGCATTCCTGTTCTCATTCCTGCTTCTCCTGCTTTCCACCCTGATTGAAATGAAGAAAGGGGCAAGGGCGCACGAGCACCTGGTGCGCCACAGGCACAGGGGAAGGCTTTCCGACGTAGAATGAATCATCAGGAGGAATCCGGATGAATGAATACTCCTTTGCCGACGCCCACTGCCATCTCGAGTCAATCTCGGGCGGGCTCTTGCCGCACATTCTGCACATTACCTCGGGCTATTCGCACGATTCCAATCAGAAGAACCTGAGGATTGCAAAGGAGTACTCCAACGCTTACCTTTGCGCGGGCATCGCACCCCAGGAGGCGATGAAGCACAAGGACATCAAGATTCTGCTCGTGGAATGGGAGGATGCCATCGCTGGCCCGATTGCTGACAGTGGCAAGCTGGTTGCAATAGGCGAGATAGGGCTGGACTACAAATGGGCTGCAACTGAGGAGGAGCGCTTCCTGCAGCACGAATGCTTCATNNAAGTGCCTTGAAATACTGAAAAACTTCAATCTGGATTACATGATGCACTGCTTTTCAGGAAAAAGCGAAACCGCGCTCGCGGCAGTTGCGCACAAAGGAGTGGTTTCCATTCCTCCGCTCCGAAGCAAGGAAAGGAAAGCATTCATCCGCGACCTTCCCATAGAAAAACTCCTGGCAGAGTCGGACGCCCCGTACATAGGGAAAACTCCGCAGGACTCCATGGAATCAATAAAAATGATTGCTGAAATAAAGGAGCTGCCGCAGGAAAGCGTGTCCAGGCAGACTCTCCTGAACACCATTGAGTTTTTCAGGCTGAAATAAAAGGTGGTTATTAGTGTTCGAAAGATTCAGGTCGCTTCTCAAGAAAAAACAGCCTGCAAAAAACATAGCGCTTTTCGTGGACGGGCCAAACGTCATCCGCAAGGATGTGCGCCTTGATCTTGTGCAGGTGAGGAAGGCGCTTGAAAAGCACGGCACCATCAAGGTATCGAAAATTTTCCTGGACCAGTACGCCTCGGACAAGCTGATTGAGGCAATGACCAACCAGGGTTTCGAGCCAGTCATAACCACCGGCGATGTGGACGTGACCATGGCTGTTGCTGCAATGGTTCAGGTGCACAACCCCCACATCCAGACGATCGCGCTCATGACGCGAGACATCGACTTTAGGCCAGTCCTTGTGAAGGCAAAGGAATTGGGCAAGGAAACTATTGTCATAGGCTCTGACCCGGGCTTTTCCGTCGCGCTCAAGAACACTGCTGATATCGTCATAATGGCGGAGCAGCGCTAATCATTTTTCTTCCAGCCATCCGAGCACTTCGGAATTGTGCCCTTCGGGCTTCACTTTCTGGAACACCTTTTCGATCTTTCCTGTTTTGCCGATGATGAACGTTGTGCGCAGTATCCCTTCGAATTTTCTGCCCATGAAATGCTTTTCACCCCAGGCGCCGTACTTTTTCGCAACCGCAGCGCCCTCATCAGCAAGGAGCATGAAAGGAAGCTTGTATTTTGAGGTGAATGCAGCGTGCGAGGCAGAATTGTCAGGCGAAATGCCCAGAATAACGGCGCCCCTTTTCTCAAAATCGCCTTCCATGTCCCTAAAGCCGCACGCCTCAACAGTGCAGCCTGGCGTGTCGTCCTTGGGGTAGAAGTAGAGCACTACTCTCTTGCCTTTCAAATCGCCCAGTTTCACTATATTGCCTTCGGAATCAGGAAGCGAAAAGTCTGGAGCCTTTTTCCCTGCTTCAAGCATATTGACACCCCTTTGCAGCTAACAGGAGAAGATGAACACCAAACCGTTTTCTTCCTTTTTGTCCAAGCGGGCGTAGCCGAATCGCTCGAACTGCACGCAGGCGCCATCTGTTAGTTCCAGGCAGGACTGCTCGCAAACCCCGATTTCAATGACCATGCTGTCCTGCACAAAATTCCCATCCTCATCCAACAAGTCCTTGGGTACCATCACCTTGCAGGAAACCGCAGACTCAACAGGCACCCACTGAATTTTCTTTGCTGCCAATCCTTCCTGCCCTTCGAAATTGAACTTCATGTTTCCGTCCTCCCGCTCAACAAGCGTGAGGTTGTACAGGTCCTTGAGTCTGAATGTCTCGCCAATGGGAATGGACTCCAGGTCAGATGCGCCAACAAAGAAGCTTCCGCTGGTGGCAATTCTCCTTTCGCCCATTTCCTGCTTTCCAGGATGGTTTTTCAGCACAGCCTCCTTTTGCGGCGCGCCATGCACCTCAATTTTCACAGGGTTTTTCACAAAGAACCTGCGCATGCTGCGCTCGTCAAGGATTTTCCTGTTGCAGGAAAGAAGCGAATCCCAGCCAGGCTCGGACTCGACTTTTGAAAGCCCGAACGAAAGCACGAACTCGCGCACTGCCTCGGGAAGGATCCCGCGCCTTTTGAGCGCCAGGAGTGTGGGGAGGCGGGGGTCGTCCCAGCCCTGCACCTTGCCCTGCGAAATCAGCGGGGCAATCAGCCTTTTTGAAATCGGAGCCCCCTTTATCGCAAGCCGTGAAAACTCAATCAGCCTGGGCGCGCGAAGATCAAGGGACTTGAGGATTGCAAAATAAAGCGGGTTTCGCAGCTCGTACTCCTTTGTCCTCATTGCATGCGTCACTCCTTCCAGAGAATCCATGATGGGCGCCACGAAATCATACGAGGGCCATGCCTTGTATTTCTCGCCTTGCCGGTAATGGGGCGCCTTGATAATCCTGAAAAGAGTTGGGTCGCGCATGACGCTGTTCTCATCGCTCATCAGCCCCCTGAAGCGCACGATTGCCTCCCCCTCCTCTATTTTCCCTTCGCGCATCTTCCTGAATAGCGCCATGTTCTCCTCCGCGTCGCGAGCCGAGCAGTCGCAGGACTTTTTCGCCTCCCTGCCTTTTTTCACTTCCTCCCCCGAGCAGGTGCAGACATAAGCTGAAAACTTCACGAACAATTCGTCAGCTGAGGTGTAGAACTCCTCCATCCGGTCAGATGTATAAGATTCCTCCGACCAGTCAATGCCAAGCCAGAGCAGGCCCTCCTTTAGTGCATCCACATACTCCTGCTTTTCCTTCTCAGGATTGGTGTCGTCAAAGCGAAGAAGCATCTTTCCGCCGTACCTTCTGGCGGCTTCAAAGTCCAGCCAAGCCGCTTTGGCATGCCCAATGTGCGGATATCCTGAAGGCTCTGGCGGGAATCGCGTAACCACCCTGCCCTGAACCGCGCCGGGAAGCTCGATTTCCTTCTTTTCCTCCTTTTTCTCCTTGAAAATGAATTCCTTGAGCTCCTCAGCCATTTGCGCGACTGAAAGGGCGTTCACCCTTTTCGCCTCCTCGTTGAGAAGCTTCATCGTGCCCTTCATGTCGTTTTTCGAGTCCGGCCACTCGCCTATCACCTTGCCGATTATCTTCCCAGGTATTGCGAGCTTGTAGTCGTGCGCGTTCTTGAGGGTGTGCTTGCGGATGGTTTCCTCGAGGCTGATTGCCATGGGGGAATTTCGGAAAGAAGGGTTAATAGTCTAACGCCGTATTAGGTAGCCATGCCTGAGGAACCGGCTGCATACCCTGAGCTTGACCGCAGGTGGAACTCCGCCTGCAGGATTCTTCTGGGCAGGGAGCTTGGCGGGCTTGACGATTTTGCGCCCTATCTTTCCAGGTATGTGGAGCCTCTTTTCGAGAAAGCCTCCTTCCTTTCCGGCAAAAAAGCCTTAGTGTCCCTCCCAAACTTCTCCAGGAAAGCAGTCTTCATCAGCAACGACGAGCAGGAGCTCTACGCAAAGCGCACCTCGCACCAGCCCCTATCCATAAACGAAGTCAAGGACATGGACTCCATCATCTCCGCAGTTTCAGAGCGCATTGCCTACAGCGGCAACATAATAACCGGCAACAGCAGATTCGTCGAGCAGTCCAGCAGCATAGTGGATTCAGCCTACGTCTACCGCTCTTCTGACTACTATGGCGCCAGCTACGTGGCATATTCAAGCAACGGGAGGTTCGACCAGTACGTTTTCGGCTGCAACTGGACCGGGGAGTCGAAATTCATCATCTCCTCGCACGACACCTACAAGCTCACGCGGTGCTTCGAAACGCTGCGCTGCTTCACGTCCTCAGACTGCTATTACTCCGCAAACCTCGAGGACTGCGCGGACTGCCTCTTCTCCTTCAACCAGAGGAGCAGGCGCAACCTGATTGGCAACCTGGCATTGCCAAAGGACGAGTACTCGTCGCTCAAGTCAAAGCTTGTTTCCGAGATGGCTGAGTCGATGCAAAGGAAAAAGTCCGTGAAATCGATAATCGAGATAATAAGGGATTAGGATGGCGTACCCCGCAATCGAGAAGGCCTTTTCCTCCCTCGCCAAGGTACTGCTCGGGCGCGAGCTTTCGGACCTGGATTCCTACGCCGAGTGGCTTTCTCGCGACGTGCGCATGCTCACCCCCCAGAAGTCGGCATTGAGCGGAAAAACAGTCTACCTGTCCTTCTTCTCCTTTTTCCAAGAGACCAGGGGGCGGGTGATAAAACTGGACGAGGGCGAGGAACTCGGAAAGAAGTCGCTCTCATTGGAAAGTGCGCGCGGGCTTTCCCTCTCGAACGCCGCGGAAATGCTGCGCGAAATAAAACTTTATGCCGCAGAGTCCGTGGTTGGGGAAAACATCGAGGTCGAGGAGGTCGGGCAGCACGGCTACTCGAGCTTCTGCTACCGCGGCGACGCGTTCGTATACTCCAAATACTGCGCATACTCTTTCTGGCCCAGGAGCGGAGAGTACATTTTCGGTTCTGACTTCGTTTTTTCCTCCAAGTTCTGCCTCAAGTGCTACAGCTCGGTGAACATCACCCGCTGCTTCGAGGTGAGCCACTCGGTCAACTGCTCGGACTGCTACTTCTGCCACAACTGCGAGAACGTGCACGACTCCATGTTCTGCTTCAATTCCAAAAACCTGCGCCATGCCGTAGGGAACAGGGAGCTGCCGCGCGAGGAGTACCTGGAAATCAAGGAGCGGATGCTGAGCCAAGTCTACGGCATGCTGCAAAAGGAAAAGGGCATTCCATATGGCATATTCAACCTTTCAGAATGGAAAAAGAACGAATAGCCCTACCTTCTTGCGTATTTTGAGGGGTCGATCCCCAGCCGCTCCATCCCCTCGGCAGTCCTTCCCGTAATGACAAGCGCAGCCTTTTTCAACTGCGCAATGTTCTTCGAGCCTGAAAGGAGCATTGCGATTTTCAATGAGTCTTTCCATTCGGCTGCTTCCTTTTTTGGGTCAGCCGCTCGCAGGAAGGGAAGCGCCGCGCCTGCAAATGAGGCGCCAAGAGCAATGGATTTTGCCGCATCCAGCCCGTCACGCAAGCCTCCGCTTGCAATAGTTTCAATCACTCCTGAGCAGTTTGCGATGCACTCGCAGGTCGGGTTGCCCCAGTCGGAAAATACCGGCTTTTTGCCGCTTCGCAGGTATTCCACCTTGCTCCAGGAGGTGCCCCCTGCCCCGGAAACGTCAATCATTGCTGCGCCCGCTTTCTTGAGTTGAACAGCTGCCTCTTTGCTGATGCCTGCCCCGGTTTCCTTGACAATGACTGGCAAGCCCAAGTCGCGGGCAAATATTCCAATCTGTGCAAGTATCCCAGAGAACTTCTTGTCCCCTTCGGGCTGGCAGACCTCCTGCAGGGGATTGAGGTGTATGGCAAGCGCGTCAGCTTCCACGTCATCCAGCATTGAGCGCACTTTTTTTACGCCGTATTTGGAAAGCTGGCAGCCGCCTATGTTGCCTATGAGCGGAATGGTTGGGGCAGCTTTGCGTACCTTATAGGTGGAAGCAAGCCCTGGCTTTTCCAGCATTGCCCGCTGAGAGCCCAGGCCCATTGCCAGCCCTTCCGCTTCGGCAGCAGCAGCAAGCTTCAGGTTTATCTTCTCAGCGCCGGGGTATCCGCCCGTCATGCCCACGATGATGAGGGGAGCGGAAAGCCTTTTGCCAAGAAACATGGCAGAGGCATCCACTCCCTCGAAGTCCATTTCAGGAAGGCAGTTGTGCACAAAGCGGACGTCGTCAAAGCCCGCCGGCTCGGAATATTCAACCTGCCTTTTCCTCGCTGCCAGGACGTGGTCGGATTTCCTGCTTTTTATTGTAGTGGAATTCGCTTTGCTCATTCAGCATCGCCTCCAGCGATGTCTGATGCATTTTCGTTCGATGAAAATGCACATCCACTGCTGAAAAAATGCTTTTTCGATTTTTTCATGCCCATATCAATACCGCATTCGCTTTGGAAAACACTGTTTTTAAACTCCATCGGAGAATAGGGTGGCATGGAAAGGCTTGGCGCCATTGCTTTCCTGCGCGACAGGGTGATCTACCTCACCGTGCTCATGCTGCTTCTGCTGCTCATTATTGTCGTGTACGTGTTCCATGCCGGGATGATGGACGTGGAATCGGCAAAGGTTTATCTCCAGGCTCTGACCGCAATTGCCACGCTTGCCCTTCTCTACTACGCCTATTTCAACGTGGCTTCCAGGCGCGAGGAGGATGTGGCGCACCTGGAGCTTGCCATGCGGCCCATTTTCATATGGGAGCTCGAGGCGAAAAACTCGGGCGCACAGCTGGCCTATAAGACGATAAAGCACCCGCTTTATGACTTCAAGGCAGTGCTTGAGCTTGGCGGCAAGGAAATGGCAATCGGGGAGAGGCACCTGGATGTGTCGGACTCAAATCCCTCGGCTGTCCGCTCGGCTGACGTTTCGCAGTTCATCTCGCGAGGGCTTGACAGAAGCAAGTCTGCGCTTCTCAACCTCTATTTCTCGTATCATTCCGAAGTGGGCGGAAGGTACGAGTTCTCGTTTACCAAGGAAGTGGTGAAAAAGGAAAAGGGCTTCCTGTTCCAGCACAGAAGGATAGTGTCCGCAAAATACCCGTGGAGAAAGGAAGCAGTGAAGTTCGAGGACTAATTTTTCGATATGGCAAACGAGGCATAGGCAACCACGCTGGAATAATCCCCGGTCGCCTCGCCGGAATTGGTGTATTTTAGAAGCTCGCACCTTTTCGCTCCCGAGTGCCTTGCGTAGTTGACCGCGGTTGCTATCGGGCTGTGCCCGCAGATGGAAAAGCCGTTAGCCTTGACTATCCGCTCAAAGCCAGGCTCATCAAGCAAAAGCAGCCTTTCAATCGCCTTTTCGTCCTTCCTCTTCGCCTCCTCGGCTGGCTCATAATGCGTGAAGTCCGAGGATGCGATTACAATTGCGTTCCGCTTCAGCTTCTGCACAGCATCGAATATCGCCTTGCCAAGGTCCCGCGCTGCCTCAAGCTCCTGAAAGCCCATGCATATGCCGACAAACCTCGCATTCGGGCAGGCCTCCTGCAGGAAGGGCAGCTGCACTTCAACCGAATGCTCGCGCAGGTGCGCAAGCTCGTCCCGCTGCGCGAGTTTTCCCGCCTTCACTATGGCGTCCGCAAGATCCGCATCCGCCCTCACCACGCCTATGGGCGTCTGCCAGTCGTCAAAGGAAACCGAGATCGGGGTTCCAAGGCCAGTGTGGTTCGGGCCGATGATTACCGCAGTAAGATCGCGTTTCCCCCAGTTGCTGCAGGAGGCGTATGAGTATGCCGCGCACCTGCCGGAGTACATGTAGCCCGCGTGGGGGCAGACTATCGCAAGGCGCTCTTGCTGAGCCACCTGTTTTTTCGCATCAGTCAGGTATTGGCGCACCTCTGCGCGAAGCTGGGTCATTGAGGAAGTGTAAAACGACCCAGAAACGGCAGGATGCCTCATGTTCCCATTTCCAGCGCTACCTTTATAATATTCAGACCCCTGAGGAGAACCATGGCGGAAAACATACTTTCGCATTCTTTCGCCGCATATTCGCGCAACATAAGGATGATTTCGTTCTTCTCAATCCCGGCATTCATCGGCCTTCTCATCCCGCTTCTTGTCAACACCCCGGTTTTTTCGGCTCTCGGGGCGACCTTCCTTCGCACCGGCAGCATCCCCGACCTGTCGGCAGCCGACTTCGGGGTCATTCTCCTGTCCCTTCTCGCCTCGCTTTACCTGGTTTCCTTTGCAATAGTAAACATCAACATAGTAATCAAGGCGCAGCGCACAGGCACCTCGGTGAAAAACGAGGTGGTCAAGGGCATAACCGGCTACACGCTCAACGTCTTCATCCTTTTCCTCCTGGGAACAATCGCGCTTCTCATCATCCAGCTCCTGACACTTGAGCTTGGCGCGCAGAACCTTCTTGCCCCGATACTCTCGCTCCTTGTCTGGCTGCCCCTCTTCTACGCGCCTGCCGGGCTGGTGATAGACGAGCTCCGCCCCTGGCGCGCTGCCGAGAAATCCTTCAAGATGGTCTTTTCGAAATTCAACTACTTTGCCCTGTGGCTTGCGATATCTTTCGTGCTTCTTTCTCTGCTCGACCTCATCTTCCTGAATCTGGGCGCAGTCTTCCCGGTATCCACGCACAAGATAGGCTCGCTTTTCGTGCTGCTCATCAATTCGCTGGTGCTCATGCCCTTCCTCGTTGTTCTCCAGACCGAGATTTACATAAGCAAGTATTCGATACTGGACTAGTCCTGAAAAAGGGTGCTTCAGCCTACTTAAGAAGATTAGCGGACTGCCCTGCAATGAGCGTGGCTGCGCCGGTGATTGCCGCAACGACTATGCCCCCGGCAATGAGCGCATAGGCTGTTGAAATGTACTTGCCCCGCTGGTCCGAGGGCTGCGTCTGCGCCAATCCGTAGGAAAGGCCGCCGAGCACAATGAGTATTACCGACACTAAGGGACCTATCTGGAGAAGGACGTTCTGTATTCCCGTAAGAGTGTCGACGACAGCCATCCACCCACCCCGATAGTGGTTTTGCTCCCAAGCTATAAAATCCTGCCGTTTCCCCATGCCAAATCGGGGGCGCCTTTTTATATTTTTCCCCTTTTATACAGCCAGAGGTGTGAAGCATGGGCGACCTTTACCATCTTCCAATTTACCGAATCGACGAAGAGGAGGAAGACGACGAGGGCGACGAGGAGGACTTCGACGAGGACTGGGAGGACGAGGAGGAGGAATAGCTTCTTTTCGATTTTTCTATTTTTTTCTTAAAATCAGTTTAATTTTCTCAAGCCTTCAGATGGCATGCTCCTATCTGAAAATTTCTTCTTCGCCATATTCTCGGCTAGGTCAAACTGGTAACTATTATGAAATCCGAAAAATTGGTTTAGAGTTTTTTTATCCATGGTCATTCCGTTTTTCTCTGCGTAGCCAATAATCTCATTTTTCCCGATTTCAATGTGCTTAACTTGTTTGCTGGTTTCTTTCCAAGCCTCTGGCCTGCCTCCTCCTTCAGTTTTTATCAGTTCAATGATTCTTTTTTTGGTATTGTTTAGGGCATTATTTGCACTAACGACAGCCTTTGTTGTCACGGATTTATTGTTCATGGAAACCAATTCAATCTGGATGGAAGTATTTAAATAACCTCTCTTAACCACATCTTTCCAGAAGTTGCATCCACTTCCCAATCTGTGGCAACCAGCGGTAAAAAGACCGGCAAGGAGGCCAACTCCGGTTTATAAAGCACATTTCGGAATTCCAAGATATGGCGACAATAGAGGAGGAAATCATCCATTGGTGGAAGGACGAGAAAGGCGAGTCCCACAGGAACGCGCTTCGGCTGGAGTCCGAGCCAGCCTCAGAGCCCAACGGCTTCCCCCGCGACGGCGTGATAACGCTTCGCATAATGAACAGCGTTGCCCAGCAGGCCATCAAGCTCTCGCCCGACGAGGCGCTTCGCATCAGCACCCAGCTTCTCTCGGTTGCAAAGGACCTGATGAACCAAAAAAGGCAGATGTGGAACCACCATGATGATTAGATTTCGAACGGATCACGTTAATGCCCCTGCTCAGGGATCACCTGCCGCCCACCCATTGGGCAGGGGCAAACCTCCCACTATGGTCTTGGATGTTCGTTTATCCTACTCATTAAGTCTCCAACCCCATTCTTCTCAAATACCCCATTGGCAACATCTTTCACAACCGCGATACTTTCACTGTCTTTTGAATTGTTTAACGAACGGATTAGCCACAGCATGATATTATCTTTGTCCCCATCTTCCCCTTCACTACTGCTGTACGTTTCCATCCGTTCCTTGAAATATGCAGCAATTTCCTTGGGCTTCTGTTTCCCAAAATCACCGTATTTTTTCACATTGAGATTCATTCTTTGGAATGTGTTGGATTCTCCAAGCCGCCAGGATAGCCCGACAAGTGCCATCATGTCTTTTGCAGTGAAATTATATATCTTCATTACAGACTCGGCCATAGCCAGTTCAGGTATGCCATCCTTCCTTTTTACAAAGATAGGGTCGTTACTTCCTGCAAGAAAGGTCTTGGTCCAAAAAAAAGCCGCTCCTTCGCTCTGACCGATCTCTCGCATATTGCAATAAAATTTTTTCATCTCATCCTTTAATTTTTGTGGAAGGCGGCGGATTCTATCGATATCTCTATTGCTTAATCCCCCTCTGAACAAATTTTTTATGGTAACGTAAAAACCAGTTTCTATCCCAAATCGATTATTGAAATCGCTTTGGAATTCTGCATTTAATTTTGGCTTGTCTGGCTGCGCTTTCCCTTCCTTTAGCTCATTTTCCTTTATCACAACATTGAGTGGTATCCTTCTGCCAGTCTTCATTGCAGACTCCTGGAATACGAACATTTCAACCGCCTCTGAAGGGTTCTGGCAGCAACACTTTAAGGGGGTTTCGTCCCTGCAGGTAGCTAATCTTTTATTTTATTGTCCCCATCTTCTGCAATCGGTTGCATGGAGCAGTTTGACGTTGCAATTATCGGCGCAGGCCCAGCGGGCACATACGCGGCTTACTCCTCGTCAAAAGCAAGCCTGCGCACGGTTGTTTTCGAGGAGCACGGGCGCATAGGCGAGCCCGTGCACTGCGGCGAGTGCCTGTCCGAGCTTGCATGCAGGAGGCTGGGACTGGAGCTTCCCGAGGAGGCAATCTCCATGCGCGTGAAGGGGATAAAGCTGGTCTTTCCCAACAGAAAGTATTCCTACATAAACGAGCCTGGCTATGACCTGGAAAAGGAGAAGTTCGAGCAGTTCTTAGGAAAGCTCGGGCAGGAGAAAGGCGCAATTTACAAGTTGAAGCACCGTGTGACTGCACTCAAGCGCGAAGGGGGTGAATGGGCAATTTCAACAACCGCAGGCGAGTACTCTGCGAAGCTGGTCATTGACGCATCTGGCGTGGCAGGCGTTTCCTCCAGGCTTCTCAATCTCAATCCCGAGCCTGCGAAAGTGGTGGGCCTGCAGTACGAGCTTGCGCCAATCGAGTCGGACGGCTTCATAGAGTTCCTGCTCTGGCCCAGCCTGGCGCCCCACGGCTACCTCTGGGTAATCCCGAAGAGCAACGGAAGGGCGAATGTGGGATTGGTGACAGACGATCCTCCGAAAACCCGCCAGTTGTTGGAGCAGTTCATTTCGGAATACGGACTTTCGGAAAGGAAAAGGGTGGGCAAGATGGCGTTCGGCGGCTTCATACCCTCATCTGGCGCTGTAAAGAACACCTACTCCGACGGGTTAATGCTGGTGGGGGACGCTGCAGGCTTCACCTCGCCCATGTTCGAAGGCGGCACCTCGCTTGCCATGACGAGCGGAAAGTTCGCCGCAGAAGTAGCCCTACAGGTAATTTCAAATGGGGACACCTCGCAATCTGCATTGGCAGCATACGAGTCCTTGTGGAAAGCCGAATTTCCGGACTACTCAAAATTGGTCGCTGCAAAGGAATCAGTCTACAAGTTCAATGACGCAGAATGGGACAGGATAGGCTCGCTCATCCCCAGGGACCTCACCACGATTTCCACGCTTCACAGGCTGCAGATTGGCGCCAATGCGATCATCCGCGAGCCCGGCATTTTCATGAAAGGCTTTGTTCCTGCCATGGAGGCGCTTGGCAAGTCCAGGGCAAAGCATTATGGCTGGTGAAAAGCCGCAAACTACTTCTCATGTACAAAAATATACATTAATGTACAGATTTGTTTATAAGCATTTTTGGCAAATCCAGTCCATAAGGTGCAATGCATGTTCGTCAAGGCAACTGACCCGCTTGCAGCTTGCGCAAT
>DUFS01000082.1 GCA_013331805.1 Microcaldota archaeon
AAGAAAATCTTAAGGGCTTACGGCATTTTCGAATCGAATATAAACCTTGTCCATGAAAAGAGTGAGGTTTTCAATGAAAGGAAACGCGGCGTGGGAATATGACGGAGCAGAAAGTAACGGAAGTTATAGAGCTCATAGACAATGTTGGCGGGGACACCTCCGTCCCGAAGAACATACGCCGCGCGCTTTCCGAGGCAAAGGACAGGCTGAAGGGGGCTGACGAGCTCTCTACGCGCGTTTCAGCCGCAGTCTACGCAATCGAGGCAGTGAGCGAGGACATCAACATGCCCATGCACGCGCGGACGCAGATCTGGGCAATCCTTTCAGCGCTCGAATCGATAAAGACCGGGTAGTCGCGGGCTTTGTGGTGCAAAGCCCGCAGGCAATGAATAAATGCCGCAAGTGCCGAATGAGGCGAAAATTGCGGATGTGGAGTTTGTGCTTGCCGACCTGAAGGCCATTTACGAAAAAAACATACGCCTCACACCGGAGGCTTTCGAATTCCTGGAAAAAAACGAGATTGACCAGGACGTATACGAAAAAATCCTCGCTACCGAGGGGCTTTTTTTCACCAAGGAAATGCTGGACGTTCTCCTTTCCAGGCAGGATAAAATCCCCACCCGGCCGGTAACAGTCGCAAGGGCTTTGGCATTCAGGCCCGAGGCAAAGGAGTTCTCCCCGAGTTTCAAGCTGATAGGCCGCTCGGACATAACTGGAAAATCCAACTGCACTGGCAAGATAGAGGATTTTGTCGCCCATTTCCGCAACCGCTTTGAGAGGGTGTCGGCAATCCTGAGAAGGCGCATATCCGAGCACGGCATTGCGACCACCAAGCAGCTGAAATCCACGCAGGGAAGCAAGGTGCGCCTGATTGCTATGGTTACCGACAAGCGGGCCACGAAAAAGGGCAACGTGCTTCTCACTGTGGAGGACTGCGAAGGCAGCGCCAAGGTGGTGCTTCCGCGCGAAACCGAGGCATACAAGCTCTCGGGAAAAATCCTCAACGACGACATAATCGCATTTGACGGCAAGAACGCGGACGAATTATTCATCTGCGACACGGTTACCTGGCCCGAAATACCCTTTGCCCGCGAGCAGAAAAAAACCGAGCGGGATTTTGCCATAGTATACCTTTCCGACCTGCATTTTGGCAGCAGGAAATTCCTGGAAAAGCCCTTCCAGCGCTTCCTCAACTGGCTGAACGGGAGCGAAGGGAACGAGGAGCTTGCGGGCAAGGTAAAGTACATCATTGTGTGCGGCGACCTGGTGGACGGCATTGGCATCTATCCTGAGCAGGAAAAGGACCTCATAGTCAAGGACATCTACAAGCAGTACGAAATGTTCGACCTTGCAATGGAGAAAATACCCGATTACATAACCGTGATCGCGGCGCCTGGGAACCACGACGCAGTCAGGCGCGCCGAGCCGCAGCCCGCGCTGGGCGAAGATCTTGTGAAATCCAACGTGGTGCGGGTCGGAAACCCCTCGAATGTGGAAATAGAGGGGCTCAAGCATCTCCTTTATCACGGAACCTCGCTGGATTCGGTAATCCCTGCCATGGGCGGGCTCTCTTACGAGAAGCCTGAGGAGGCAATGCTTGAGCTTTTGAGGAGGAGGCACCTCTCGCCGATTTACGGGGACAGCCTGATCGTCCCTGAGGAGCGCGACTACCTGGTGATTGAGGAGGAGCCGGACATAATACACATGGGCCACGTGCACAAGAACGGCTACATGCTCTATCGGGGCACGCTGCTCCTGAACAGCGGCACGTTCCAGGACAGGACAGATTTCCAGGTGCGCATGGGGCACCACCCCACTCCCGCGATTGTTCCAATACTGGAGGCGAAGACCGGGAAACTGAGCCACATAAACTTCATGGGCGAATGATGAATTGTGAATGATGATTTCACGGAATTTTCAAGGCGTATGGATTGGTGAACAGGGAAGCGAAAGAAAAACGAATGCGAACTTCATAAGGTGAATAATTTGGTGAACAAGGAAGGCATTGACAAGGAAACCGAAGAATACGTTTCCATTCTCAAGGAACGGCTGGGGCAAGCCTACGCCATTGCCGAAAGTGCGCGGGAAAAGAAGTTCGACCCCTCGCTTTCAGTGGAGATTAAGCCTGCCTCTGACGTTGCCGCGCGGGTGGAGGGCATAGTGGGGCCTCCGGGAATACAGAACATCATCCGATCACTTGAGGCTGAGGGCAAAAGCAGGGAGACAATCGCGTACCTGGTGCTCAAGAAAATCGCTGCGGGAGAAGTGATACAGGGGGACAAGCGGACGCTCATCGAGCAGGCTGTCCGCACAGGCGTGGGCATCCTGACCGAAGGGGTGCTGGTCGCCCCCACAGAGGGAATCAGCAATTTCGAGATACGCTCCAATCCGGACGGGAGCGATTACCTGGCTGTGTATTTCGCAGGCCCCATCCGGTCTGCCGGAGGCACGGTGGCGGCGCTTGCGGTGGTGCTTGCGGACGTGGCAAGGCGCCAGCTTGGGGTCGGCGACTTCCGCCCCACTGACACGCTCATAGAAAGGTACTTGGAGGAAATCACTGTTTACGGCACCCGCTCCGCGCACCTGCAATACAAGCCTCCTGATGATGACATCCGGCACATAGTGAGGAGCTGCCCGGTCTGCATAGACGGCGACCCTACCGAGGATGACGAAGTCCAGGTCCACAGGGACACGCCCGGGATACCGACCAACCGCGTCAGGAGTGGAATCGCGCTTGTCATCTGCGAGGGCATTGCGCAAAAGGCCGCCAAGGTCAACAAGTACATCAAGAAGATAAAGCTGGACTGGGCCTGGCTTGAGCCGGTCATAAAGGTTGCGAAAAAGGAGGGCGGCGCTTTTTCCCCCAAGCCAGACTTCCGCTTCCTGGACGAATCGGTAGCGGGCAGGGCGATATTCGCCTATCCTTCGTCCAAGGGCGGGTGGCGGCTTCGCTACGGAAGGACGCGCGCAACCGGGATAATGGGCAAGGCAATCCACCCTGCAAGCATGTACCTCCTGGACTCCTTCCTTGCGATCGGCACGCAGATGAAAATCGAGCGGCCTGGCAAAAGCTGCGTGGTGACCCCCTGCGACAGCATTATGGGCCCTGTGGTCAAGCTCAAGGACGGAAGCGTTGTCCAGCCCCTCACTTCCGAGGAGGCGCAAAAGCTTGTCCCTGATGTTGAAAAAATCCTGTTCCTGGGCGACCTGCTCATCAGCGTCGGCGATTTTGCAAAATCCAACCACCCGCTCCTGCCTGGCGCCTGGTGCGAGGAGAGGTTCGAGCTTGAGGCAAAAAAAGCGGGAATACAAACCGTTAAGCACGACCTCTCCGCAGGCGAGGCGGTGCAGCTTTGCAGGAGGCATTCCGTTCCGCTCCATCCCCGATACACCTATTTCTGGCACGACATCAGCCACGAATCCCTGCGCGATCTTGCGCTCTGGCTGAAAACAGGCAAGCCGAATTACGGATTGCTGAAGCTCGAGGGATTTGAGCTGGAGTCCGCGCCCGCAAAGTCCGCGCTTGAGGAGCTTTGCGTGCCGCACAGCATGGAAAAAGGCAAGGTCGTGATACAAGGAGAGCACGCATACGCCCTCCTCAAGACCATGGGGATAATGGTGGACAGGAAAATCACGGCAGAGAAATTCGAGTCGCTTTTCGACGAGAAAAAGCCGGTCCTGGAGCTCCTGAGCGAAATATCAGGGATGAAGATAATGCCCAAGAGCCCGACTTACATAGGATCGCGCATGGGCAGGCCTGAAAAGGCGCGCGAGCGGCGGATGAAAAAATCCGTGAACGTTCTTTTCCCGGTCGGCTTGTCAATTGACAAGAACGCCAGCATCACCAAGGTTTACAACCGCATGAAGGCGCGCGGCGACCGCGAAGGCAGGGGAATAGACGTGGAAATCGCCAGGATGCGCTGCAGAGCGTGCGGAAACGTGACTATTTCCACAGGCTGCATCTGCGGAGGCTACGCTGTCCATGAGCGCATGTGCGGCAAGTGCGGCAGGCCCACGCGCCAGCCCGAATGCCCTTCCTGCAAAGTCCCAACCAACTACTGGGAAAAGCGGCCTGTGGACGTGATAAAGCTGGTGGAACGCGCGCAGGAAAGGTGCGGCCTGAACCTTGACGCAATTCCGGACGTGAAGGGCGTGGAGGGGCTTTTTTCCGAATCGAAAATGCCCGAGGCTATTGAAAAGGGGATCCTGCGGGCAAAGCACAACGTTTTTGTTTTCCGCGACGGAACCTGCCGCTTTGACGCAACCGACATACCGCTCACGCAGTTCAAGCCAAAGGAGATTTCGGTTTCGGTTACGGAGCTGAAAAAGCTCGGCTATAAATCGGACATTCACGGCAAGGCGCTTTCAAACGAGGAGCAGATACTGCCCCTCAAGCCCCAGGATATTGTCCTTTCAAGGCACGGCTCCAAGTACCTGTTTGCGATTGCAGGGTTCATAGACGACCTTTTGACCAAGCTCTACGGAATGCAGCCGTTCTACAGCCTGAAAACCGAGCAGGACCTCGTAGGCCAGCTTGTGATCGGGCTTTCGCCGCACACTTCGGCAGGCGTCCTGGCGCGCATTATCGGCTTTTCCGATGCGCACGTTGGCTTTGCGCACCCCTACTTCCATTGCGCGAAAAGGAGGAATACGGACGGAGACGAGGATACCGTGATCCTTCTCATGGACGGGCTCCTGAACTTCTCGCGCTCCTTCCTCCCTGTTTCGCGCGGGGGCACCATGGACGCGCCTCTGGTGCTTTCCACCGAAATCCCGCCCGGAGAGGTGGACGACGAGGTGCACGCTATGGAGTGCTGCAGCGCCTACCCGCCGGAGTTCTATGAGGCTGCAGACCGCTATGCTTCGCCTTCTGAAATCGAAATAGAAACAGTGAAAAAGCGGCTTGGGAAAGTTGAGCAGTACTCCTCACTCTCATACACGCATGAAACCTCCTCGATCAACGCAGGGCCGCACGAGTCCACCTACCTAAAATTCAAGGACATGTCCGAAAAAATCGAAGCGCAGTTCGTGCTTCAGGACAAGATTCGCGCAGTGAACGCGCCCGATGCGGCCGAGAGGCTTCTCCTGCACCACTTCCTGCCAGACCTTTACGGAAACCTGCGCTCCTTTTCGCAGCAGGAGTTCCGCTGCCTGGACTGCAAAATCAAGTTCAGGAGAATACCTCTTTCCGGCAAGTGCAACGAGTGCGGGGGCAAGCTGCTCCTCACCATACACAAGGGCGGCATTACCAAGTACCTGCAGCACTCAGCTGATTTGGTGGAGCGCTACCATTTGCCGCTCTACATGAAGCAGAGGATCGAGATACTGAGAAAGGACATAGAATCCGTCTTCACAGAGGAAATAGAAAAGCAGAAAGGATTGGCGGAGTTCATGTAAGCGTCGTTCATATAAAGCAAAGCCTGGGCGCTTCAGCCAACTCCCCCTATTAAATTATTTAGCATTAATCAAAAGTCAGGGATTCGTTATGCAGATAGTGAAAATTCCGCAGGAGAGGGTGCAGGCATTGCTTGGCACATCAGGCGAGACCAAGGACTATCTGAAGCACCGCATGAGCGTGACTTTGACAGTGGAATCCGAAGGCGAAGTGGTAATATCGGGCGAGAGCGTGGACGAATTCATAGCAAAGGACATTGTGAAGGCGATCGGCAGGGGCTTTGATCCCGCAGTCGCCCTCCGATTGCTTTCCGACAGCTACGGCTTCAAGATAATCGACCTTCGCGACTTCGAAAGCTCGCCCAAGGCAATCCACAGGATAATGGGAAGGGTGATTGGGGAGAAGGGCAGGACAAAGGAGATAATAAAGGAGGAAGTCGAGGCTGATGTCGCCTGCTACGGGCATACTGTCTCGGTCATTTCCAAGCTCGAAACGCTGGACTATGCCCTTACCGCGATCTTCAAGCTTATAGAAGGCTCGCCGCACGCGAACGTGTACGCCTATCTTGAAAAATGCCGCCGCAAGATAAAAGAGGAGGAGATAGGGAAACTGCTCAAGTAAACTGCCCGTTCCTCAGCCAATAACTGCGTTGAAAATCAGGCCCATAACTATGAAAGATAGCGCAAGAATGCCTGCAAAAATCGCGATGAGCTTGGGTTTGAGCACCTTGCGGAGTATGATCATCTCGGGAAGCGAAAGCGCGGTCACACTCATCATGAAAGCAAGCGCAGTTCCCATTGCCATCCCCTTGTCTATGAGCACCTGAACTATGGGAAGCACGCCTGCAGCATTGGAATACAGGGGAACGCCGACCAGCACAGCAATCGGGACGGCAAGGGGATTGCCCATGCCTGCAAGCTCTGATAGGGATCCGACAGGCACATACCCGTGCATGAGAGCTCCGATTCCGATGCCAAGCACAAGAAAAGGAGCCACTCGCAGGACGATATCCCTGGTTTCCGTTTTTCCAAATTCAAGCCTTTGTTTCCAGCTCATAGGTTTTTCGGATAACTTTTTCTGCCTTATTTTGTAGACAAACTCCTCCACTTCTCCCTCAAGTTTCAGCCTTCCAATAATCATGCCTGCAGCAATAGCAATTGCCAGGCCGGTTCCAATGTAAAGCGCGGTTATCTTCCAGCCAAACATGCCTAGTAAAAGAGCAATCGCCACTTCATTTATTGCCGGCGAGGCAATCAGGAATGAAAAAGTGATGCCCAAGGGCACCCCTGACTCCACAAAGCCTATGAAAAGAGGAACAGCCGAACAGGAGCAGAAAGGCGTGGGCACTCCAAGAAGGGCGGCCAGCACGTTTCCCACTCCCTCTTTCCTGCCGCCCAGCCATTTCCTTACCCTTTGCGGAGTCACGTAAGTCCTTACTATTGCCACAAGAAAAACCATTGCAGCAAGCAGCAGGAAGACCTTGATCGTATCATAAATGAAGAAATTCAGGGCTTCTGCAAGCTTCTCTTTCTGCTGCATTCCGAGCAGGCTGTGAACCACCCAGCCCGCAAAATCCTCGAGTACTCCCATCTACTCCACCAGCATCTCCTTTATTTCGGCAACAGAAGGCGTCCTTCCTTCGGAAATAACCTTGCCGTCAACCATGAGCGCAGGCGTGGAGCTTATTCCGAATTCCATCATTTTTGCGTAATCCTGCACTTTTTCGAATTTTGCGCCAATTCCAAGCTCAGCGCAGGCTTTTTTCGCATTTTCCTCCAGTTTCCTGCATGAAGCGCATCCTCCGCCAAGTATTTTGATGTTCATCTCACCACCCCTCAATGTCGCGCATGACCTTCCTTCCTTTCTCAGAAAGGGAATAGATCCTCTTCACCCCAACCCTTCTCATCTCAACGAGCCCGGCTTCCAGCAGGACCTTGAGATGCTGGGAAACCGCGGGCTGGCTCACCTTTGCAACAGGGGGCAATTCGCATGCGCATATGCCCTTTTTCTTTCGGATTTCCCGAAGAAGAAGCATTCGTGTGCCGTCCGCGACCGCCTGCAAAGCCTTCCCCGCCATATATAAGTCTTTGCTTATATATTTAAAATATAAACAGTTAGCCCGGAATTCCCCCATGAAGCTGTTGCAAGGCATCAAAAGCAACGTCATCATACTGGGCATTGTCAGCTTTTTCACAGACGTCTCGTCAGAGATGATTTTTCCCATCCTGCCGATTTTCCTAACGGCTTTCCTGGGGGCGGGAAAAGAGGCTATCGGGTTGATTGAAGGCGTGGCAGACAGCATCTCCTCCCTTCTGGACATATTCGTGGGCTACTGGTCGGACTCATCAGGAAGGCGCAAGAAGTTCGTGATAATCGGCTACTCGCTTTCCTCTGTTTCAAAAGCAGGCATTGCCCTTGCCTCAAGCTGGCCTTTCATGCTGGTCTTCCGCGGCCTGGAAAGGGTGGGAAAAAGCGTGCGCACCTCGCCGAGGGATGCGATAATAGCAGCGTCCTCCGATCAGAAAAACAGGGGCATGGCATTCGGCCTTCATAGGGCAATGGACACCTTGGGCGCAATTGTCGGGCCTGCCTTGGCATACGTTATTCTTGCCGCGCTTGGCAGCAGCGAATCAGCCTACAAGACGGTATTCTACGCAGCCATTATCCCGGCATTCATCGCAGTTGGCATAATCTGGCTGTTCGTCAGGGAACCGAAAGCAAGAATCGAACACAAAAGAGAGGAAAAGCGCATTGGCTTCTGGCGGAAATTGGAACTCCTTCCCAAAAATTACAGGAGCTTCCTTGCAATATCCTGCCTTTTCTCGCTTGCCTACTTCAGTTTTGCCCTCCTGATAGTGCGCGCAAGCGAAATAGGAATCGCAGCACAGGACATCCTGCTCCTCTACATACTCTATAATATGGTATATGCGGCTGTTTCGGTGCCAATAGGCCGGCTTTCGGACCTGCTCGGGCGAAAGCCCATAATCGCAGCCTCCTTCGTAGTTTACGCGCTTATCTGCGTCGGCTTTGCATACGCAGGCGATTTCTGGCAGGTCGCCCTTCTCTTTGCAATTTATGGCGTATTCGTCTCAACCGACGAGTCAGTGAACAAGGCTTACGTATCCGACATAACAAAAGAAAAGTCGCGCGGCATGGCGCTGGGCGCATACAACTCGGCAGTGGGCGCGGCCTATCTTCCAGCAAGTGTATTGTTCGGCGCGCTCTGGGCCGCATTCGGCGCAGTTCCAGCATTCGGGGCGGCTGCTGCAATCGCAGGGATTTCAGGCGTGGCAATGGCTCTCTGGGCGAAGTGAAGCGGCAAGCCCCTACAGAAACCTATTTTAAATCTCACAGCCGTATTTTGGGCGGCGACAAATGAATGAGAACGTGAGCTAATGGTTACTTCGACGGAAAAGATATTCACGGAGTTCAAGGAGCACTCAGTCGCGGAATTCTTCAAGAAGAACCAGCAGATGCTAGGCTTTTCGGGCAAAACCCGCTCGCTGACCACCATTGTGCACGAGTATGTCACCAACTCCCTCGACGCCTGCGAGGAGGCGAGCCTGCTTCCCGAGGTCACAATTGCAATAACCGAGCTGGACAAGGACACAGGCAAATACCGCGTGGTTGCAGAGGACAACGGCCCTGGCATTCCTGAAAAGCACATCGGAAAAGCGCTCGGCATGATGCTTGCAGGGACCAAGTTCCACCGCTACGCGCAGCAGCGCGGGCAGCAGGGCATCGGCGCCTCTGGCTGCACCATGTATGCGCAGATAACCACCGGAAAGCCTGTCAAGGTGGTCAGCCGCTATGACACCAAGAGGATAACCTGCGAGCTTTCCATTGACCTGAAGTCCAACTCGCCGAAAATCATGAACGCAGTCAAGGAGGACGGCAATTTCGGGAACGGCATACGGGTGGAGGCCGAAGTGGGGGACGTGAAGTTCGACAAGTCATCTTTTGGCGTTTACGAATATATCAGGAGGACAGCGCTTGCCAATCCCCACCTTTCCATCACGCTCATAGATCCAGAAGGGCAGAAATCCTCATTTCCCCGCTCTTCGGACAGCGTGCCTGAAAAGCCAATGATGGTCCAGCCGCACCCCATGGGGCTTTCCACAAACGACCTCATAGACTTTGCCCACAGGGAAAAGGAATGCAGGCGGGTCTCCTCCTTCCTGCAGGAAAGGTTCGCCAGGGTCTCGGCGGCAAAGGTGGACGAGCTGCGAGCGCTGGTCCCTGACCTGGATTTTGACAAAAAGCCATCCGACCTGCAGTGGCACGAGGCTGAAAAGCTCGTAAAGGCCATACAAAACCCGCAGGTCAAGTGGATCGCGCCCACCACAGATTCAGTCAAGCCCATAGGAAAGGAGCAGATTGAAAAGTCGCTTCGGAACATCCTTGCGCCCGAATTTGTGGTGGTCACCGAGCGCTCGCCCAAGATATTCAAGGGGGGCATACCCTTCATGGTGGAGGCTGCGCTTGCCTACGGAGGAGGAGCCGGCAGGGCAAACGGCAGCATGACAGGCAGCGAAGTCATCCGCTATGCGAACAGGGCGCCCCTGCTCTTTGACAATTCCGGCTGCGCAATCACAGAGGCGGTGAAGGAAATCGACTGGAAGCGCTACAAGCTGAAAAATTTCGAGGAAGAGCCAATCAGCGTATTCGTGAACATTTCAAGCGTCTATGTCCCATACACCTCCGCCGGAAAGCAGGCGATTTCCAACGAGGATGAGATATTGCAGGAGATAAAAAACGCCATAATGGAGGCGGCCCGCGACCTGCAGCGCTACCTTTCGGGCGTCAACCGCGACCACGACCGCAAGGAGAGGAAAAAGGCGATACTCCGCTACGTGCAGCAGCTTTCCAAGGACCTGCCCGAGCTTGCTGGCAAGGGAAAATCAGCGGAAATTGAGAAAATGCTGGTGCACCTGATTGAAACAAAATACTCCGGCCAGATTGAGAATGGCGAGGACGAGGAGGAAAGCACAAACGGCAAGAATGGGAAAGTGGAAGAGGAGGAGGACATTGACGAATAGACGGATGGATGGCGAGTAAAACGAACGGGAAAAAATTTGAAGAGGAAATAGACGAGTAATTCGATTGCACTGTGATATTCATGGTTCCAACGAAAAAGGAAGGCAGGGCAAAGGACGAGGAGGTAATCAAGAAGCTCGAGGGGCTTGGGCAGGACATGCTCGAGCAGATCAAGGCGAAAAGCACCCCGACCTTCACCACCGCGCTTCGGAGCAAGGGCAACATAATTTACGACCAGGGGATCGGCTACATACGCTTAGGCGACAAGACAGAGGAGCGCAGGTTCGTGAACGTGGGGCAGGCAAGGAAGTTCATGCAGACCGTCGCAATTGCCTCCAAGTGCAAGAAGTTCCTCAATGAAGACGCGCACACCTCGATCAGGGGATTGTTCTACCAGCTAAAGTTCTCGCTTGGGGAGAATCTTGACGAGGAGCTTTTTTCCGAGCAATCCGAATCCAACCCTCTTGTGGAGGACCTGGAGGTTGCGCTGAACGTCAAGCGCGAGGACCTGAACCTGAACACCGACCGGAAAGGCGTGGTGGCAGGCCCGCTAGTGCTCCGCGACAAGTTCGGAGGCACAGAAGACGAGATAGACTGCACCAGGCAGGGCAGGAGCGGCTGGATGATCCCCTCGGACGTTGACAATGGGATGGAATTCAAGAGCGTGGATGCGGATTACGTTCTCGTAGTGGAAAAGGACGCGATGTGGCAGAGGCTGAACGAGGACAAGTACTGGAAAAAGGAGAACTGCATACTCATTACCCCGAAAGGGCAGGCTTCGCGCGGCTGCAGAAGGCTCATCAGGAAGCTTGCGAGCAAGAAACTTCCAGTCTACGTGTTCACCGATTGCGACGCATGGGGCTGGTACATCTACTGGGCGATAAAGACCGGCAGCATGAACCTTGCCTATCTTGGCCAGGACATAGCGACCCCGGAAGCGAGATTCGTCGGAGTCACCATGAGGGACATAAAGGACTATGACTTCCTGGCGCAGCTCACCATAAAGGCAAAGGAAGTGGACATCAAGCGCGCAGAGGAAATGCTTTCCTACGAGTGGATCTTGCACCACAAGGACTGGGTGGAAGAGCTGAAGACAGTGCTCAAGACCAAGAGAAAGCTCGAGCAGGACGCGCTGCAGGGGCCGCGCCTCTCGTTCGTGGGCGACTATCTGAAGGAAAAGATAGCCAAGAAGAAATTCCTGGCTTAATCCGCGCCAAATCCGAACCCTTTTTATGATGATGCCTATTTAGATGCCTTTGGTGATAGGTCATGACGCAGGAAATCAGGCACCTTCCAAGGTTCTTATCACTCTACCCGAAAAAAGCGCGTACATTGAAAACCAAATTTATCCCTTACCTCTCCATTTCAGCCTTGAAGGAAAAGGAAGGCAAATCAAAAGAAATATTCAAGCAGGTTGAAGGAAAATTTATTAGATGGGGCATGTTCAAGCGGCCTGTTTTCGTTTCTGAAAAGCCAATTGTGGACGGAAAAAACGTGCTGCCAACTGGGAAGGAATTCATAGTCGCCTGGGCGGGCAACGTGACTGAAAGCGGAGAATACGCCCCCCAAAGGATGCTGAAAGGATTGCTGGGAAATGACAAATTCACCCACTACCATGTCATATACAGCAGCGAAGAAAACAACCGGTCGCCTTCCCTCACAAGCGTCTTCCTGCCAAGGAAGCTTCTCGAGGATCACGTCCCCCGCAAGGATTAGCTTCTTTCCAGCATGGTGCACAGGCTGCATACTTCTCTTGAGCAGGGCTCCCCGCAGGATTTGCAGCGCAGGATCTTTTCCTTTCCCCTCCTCATCCGCACCCCGTCCTGCATCAGCTTCTGCTGCGCAAGGAAGGCGCGGACAATGCGAAGCTTGGTGGCGGGGTACTTTTCCTCTGCCTTGTTGAGCATTTCCCGGACATACTGCCTGAAAGCGTGCCTGGCATAGGGGCATTCTGAAAATTCAATTTCAATCCCCTTCATGATCGCATAAGCTGCAATGTCCCGCTCAGGGGTAAGGAACAGCGGCTTTATTCTTGTGATGAAAAGCTCGTCCTCAATAGCGCCCGAAAGCGGGCCGAACCTGCCAAGCCGCTCAGGCTCGTTCCTCATGAGGTTCATCATCACGGTCTGGGCAACGTCGTCCGAATTGTGCCCGATCGCAATCTTGTCAGCCTTCATTTTCCGCGCGAACTTGTTCAGAAGGTAGCGGCGCATCACTCCGCAAAACGAGCAGGAGCGCTCCACCCCTTTCTTTTTCAGGAGCGAATCAAGTGTTTTCCCGAATTCCTTGTGGAAACTTATCACTTTCAGCGGCACCTTGAGCATGCGGCATTCCCTTTTCGCAACATGAAGCGTGCGGCACCTGTATCCCGCTATGCCCTCGTCAATGGTTATTGCGAACAGCTTTATGGGAAGGGACTTGGAAATCCCGTGGAGCATGTGCAGCATCACGCAGGAGTCCTTGCCGCCCGAAAGAGCCACAGCTATTTTTTCCCCTTTCCGAAGCATCCGGTACTCGCGCGCAGTCCTTTTCACGCGGGACTCGAACATTTCGGTAAAATGCGACTGGCACAAATCCTGTTGCATGTAGTTTAGTGAAATGGCAGCAGGCTTGCCGCACTTGAAGCATTTTGAAGAAGCAGCCAGCTTAGCCACCGAAAATCACCCTCATCACTCTCACTGAATCTTTCGGCGAGATCCTCTTTCCGCCTGGGGCGAGCTTCCCATTCACCTTCACAAGCGTCTCTTCGGGATTCAGCTTGAGCGCGCCAAGCAGGTCTGCCACTGTGCTTGCGCTCCTGATTCGCACTTTCCTGCCATCCACGGTTATTTCCATTGCCACCAACAACCCTCGCCCGAAGCCCCTGCCTGAAGGCAGGGGTAAAGGCGTTTCCGTTCCCAAGCACCAGCATCATAGCAAGCCCACGCCTTTAGGCGCGGGTTGTTGACAAAGCCAAAATGGGCACAAATATAATTAAATACAATCCACACTGAAAGGAAACCATGGAAATGAAGAAAGCGGCTTTCCTCTTACTATTGGCTTTTTTCCCCGTGGTCTTTGCCCAAGGCATTGAAAGCCCCCAGCTGGTGAAGTCGGCAAGCGTGACCATAGATGAGAACGGAACCGTTTCCGTTCTTGGCGCGGATGTGCGGACGCTCGACATCAACCTTTCCATTCCCCTGTCGAGCAGCTACCAGGAAGTCAAAACCTATGATCAGGCAAGGCAGGGCCCAGAAGGCAACCAGTACATCAGGATTTACGTTGAAAACCCCCCAAATCCGTTCAAGTATTCCAAGGAAATATATGTGGAGACCTACTCCAGGTCAACCCCGGCGCTTCCAGCTTCCTACATCGTGCCGTCCCAATACTCAAAATACGTTGAGGCGACCAGCCGCACGCAGTCCGACGACCCCGAGATACGGGCTCTAGCCCTCAAGATCACTGAAAACTCCACCACTCCGTTTGAGCGCGTGGCAAGGCTTGCGATTTTCGTGAACAGGCACATGACCTACAATGAAAACCTCGTGGGCCAGGAGTACGACGCCGTATGGGCACTTCGGAACAAGCAGGGCGTGTGCGTCGAATATTCCACCCTGTTCGCAGCACTTGCCAGGTCCATAGGAATACCTGCCAGGTACGTGAACGGATACGTCTACAGCGACAGGTACTCGGGCTGGCTGGGGCACGCCTGGGCGGAGGCTTATGTGGGGGAGTGGGTTCCGGTTGACCCCACCTGGTTCGAGGTCGGCTCATTGGACGCCCTGCACATCGAGGCAGGCAAGTTCAGCGAGCTTTCGCGCGAGCCCTCCCTGCTTGCAACCATTTCAAATCCGGGCGCAGAGGTGGTCTGGGACACGACCGGGAAGAGCGGAGCTTTTGCAAACAACATATTTATGCAGGAGTATGAATCATTTGCAGCTGACTCTGATTACGTTCTGAAGGCAGTGGAAACCGACCTTGCGCCAGGCGAATCCACGCTTGCCTACGCGGTTCTGAACGGCAAGGACTACCGCGTTGTGCCCCTGGTTCTCGCAGGCTGCACAGGGGGCGAATCAGTAAGCGTAAGCGGAGGCGAGCAGTATGCAATCCTGGAGCCTGGGAAAAAAACCATAGTGGTCTGGGAGCTTTACGCATCCTATGACGTCCCCAAGAATTATGTTTTCACCTGCCCCCTTACACTCAATTCGCCCATGCTGGAAACCAAAAGACTGGACGTCAGGGTGGACCCGAGGATTTCCAAGCTGCCCACCCTGCAGGCAACCCTGGAAAAGCTCAGCCTCTTGCCAGGCGAACGAAACAGCGCGCTTTTCGCGTTGCCCGCCTCCAGGCAGAACAAGAACTATTACGTAATCACCCCTGATGAAGTATTCCAGGGCAGGATATCCTCTTCTTCGGGCAATGTGCAGTTCCAGTCCAGCCTTCCCGGAGCTGTCCCTCTGTATGCGGCAGCGCAGGGCGGCGGTTTTGTAAGGCTGGAGTACATTTCAGGCAGCAACAGCTCGCTTGCAATAGACTCGTTTTTCATGCCCCAATCATTGGTGAAAGGCAAGCAGGCAATGGCAACAGCCAGGGTCTCCTCGAAAACCTACCCTACCGATGTCCAGGTGGAGTTTTCATTCGGCGGGCACATTGAGAAAAAGTCTGGCAGGATCATCGGGCCTACTGATTTTGACTTTGAATTTATTCCCAATGAGCCAATGCTGGCGCAGCAGGCCACTGTTCGCCTTTACGGTCCTCCGGGGCTTGCAGACGAGAAAAATGCCGTGGTAAGCGTTGCCGAGGAGCCCTCAATGTCAATCACTGATGTGAGCGCGGTCAAGTCCACAGGGGGCATTGAGGCAACCATCACAATCGCAATGAGCGGGGGCATAGTGAACCCGATCATAAAAATTGGCGGCGGCACCTATGCTGCTCGCGAAACAATGGAGCTTATGCTTCCGGCAGGCACCCACAATGCCGTGCTTCTTTGGTCGGACTCGGCAGGCAACGTCTATGAAAAAACAGAGGAAGTGAATATCGAAGACCCTGGATTATTGGGCAGCCTGGCAGAAAAGGCAGCAGGCTCGGCGCCACCCTGCCCGTTCGTTCTCCTATTCCTTTTTGGCACATTGGGATTCGCATTTTACAGGTGTTGAGCATATGGAAATTGTTTTTCTTGGAACAGGAGGGGGGAGATGGAACCTCATTTCGCAGGCCCGCAGGACAGGCGGATTCCGGATAAACGGGTCTATTGCCATTCATGTGGATCCTGGGCCAGGCGCACTCATTGCCTGCCATGATTTCCGCCAGGATCCGCGCAAAGTCGGTCTTTTGGTGGTCACGCACAACCACATAGACCACGTGAACGACGCAGGGGTGATCGCAGAGGCAATGAGCGGATTTGCTCTCGAAAAGAAGGGCTGGCTCATCGGTTCCAGAAGCGTAATTCTTGGGGATGAAAAGGGCGACAGGGGGATTTCCTCCTATCACATGGGTGCTCTTGCCCGCGTGATAGTGGCAAAACCAGGAAAAAAAATCTCGATAGCCGTAAATGGAAAAAAAGCATCGCTTACGCCGACCAGGACAAAGCACGATGACAAAACAGGAATAGGCTTCGTACTTGAGATGGACGGCCAAAGTTTGGGCTATACCTCCGACACCGAATACTTCTATGGGATATCTGATCAGTACAGGGGCTGCGATGTTCTAATAGCAAACAACCTCAAGGCAAAAAAGGATGGCGTTCCAGGGCACCTTTTCACTTCACATACCATCCGGCTCTTTCAGGAAGCACAACCTAAGCTGGGCATTATCACCCACCTTGGAATGCGCCTGATAAGGGCAGGGGCTGAAAAAGAGGCGAAAAAAATCCAGAAGGCTTCAGGCGTCAGGACCATAGCTGCAAAGGACGGAATGAGAGTGGATTTGGCAGCATTCAAGACAAACGGTTAAAAATAATGTGCTGGCAATCCCCTCATGCGACTGCGCGGCCAAGGTGCGAGCGAATATCTCCTCATACTCGCCTTCATGCTCATCGTTTCAATCACAGTGGTCTATTTCATTTCAGACCTGTCAGGCGCGCAGACCTCCATTTCGCAGGCAGAGTCCGCCACCTATTGGGGCCATGAGGCGGCGCCTTACAGGATAAGCGAAGCCACGCATATCCTCTCATTGCCCTGCCCAATTGAAATAACAGAGAATAACTCGGGTTATGTATTCGTGCTTACAAACGCTGATGAAAAGGAGACGGTCTCCCTGACAGGGGTGAGCATTGACGGGGTAAACCGCACCTTCTGCCTGCTTGGAAGGGACGCCACCACCTCGGTGCCAATCGACCCTGGCAAAAAGGTCGCAATCAGCATCAATTACACCAAGGACTGCAGGCCTGGGAAGCCCCATGAAATAGCCGTCAACTTCAGTTACAGCAAGGGGGATTTTGACAACCGGACGCAGGTCGGCACCAAGAAGCTGGTGCTGAACTGCAATGACCAGTCAGCTCTGTCGCTCTACATCTTCACCTCCTCCCTTCCAAACGGCACCTGCAATTCCGAATACCCTGCCACCCAGCTGGAGGCGCGCTGGAGCAACGGGCAGCCAGCATCAGCCAGCTGGCAGGCAACCGGCCTGCCGGAGGACTTCACGCTCTCCCCTCAAGGCGTCCTTTCAGGAAATCCCTGCAACTCCAGCGAGTCAGTGCCCCTCTTCCTGGCAGTGGCTGGCACCTCAATGGCGCAGAAAACAATCCCCCTCTCGGTTGGCGGGACAGACTGCTACTGCGGCGCATGGGGCTTTTTCATAATAAACTCGGTCCTTCCGAACGGCAATATTCAGATCCCTTACAACGCAACCCTGACGGCCGTGAACGGCACTCCTCCTTATATCTGGTCGGTTATTGAGGGCGCGCTTCCGACAAGCATCGCCCTGGACAGCGTGACAGGCAACCTGAGCGGAACCCCGTCAGAAATCGGCAACTTCACCTTTTTGATAAAGGCAACTGACAATGTCGGTTTGATTGCCCAGAAGCAGTTCACGGTCACCATCAATTCCCTTGAGCTCACAATCACGAACAGCCTGGAAAACGGGAATGTCGGGGTTCCCTACAACCAGACAATGGTGGCAATAGGGGGCGAACAGCCGTATTCCTGGTCGGTGTCAGGCTCACTTCCGGACAACCTTACCCTCAACCCTGCAACCGGAGAAATAACCGGCACTCCGAGCGCCATAGGGAGCTTCAACTTCACGATCTACGTTTATTCTTCCGACAATGTCACCTCCTCCAAGGCCTTCACGGTATCCGTTGCAAACGACGTTTACATCCTGACTTCCTCGCTCCCAGTGGGGAGGGAGTGGTATGCATATAATTACGATCTCACGGCGGCAGGAGGCTCCCCTCCCTACAACTGGACGCAGGTAGCAGGCCAAATGGACCTCTGCCTGTCCCTCAAATCAACCGGCAGGATAAGTGCAGCCCCTGGCGAGAGCTCTCCGTGCGACGACGGAATTTACAATTTCACGGCGCGGGCAACCGACCAGATGGGAAACAGCCACCAGAAGGACTTCATCCTCCAAATAGACAAGAAAATGTACATCTGCGATTCGATGTCGAATGCCGTTGTAGGCATTCCGTATTCCGAGCTGGTCGACGTCTGCAATGACAACGGCTATTCATTAAACTGGAGCTTGTACTCAGGCACTCCCCCGCCAGGATTGTGGTTCAGCACAGGGGTCCAGGGCTCTCCGAATTATGGCGGAGTGCTCCAGGGAACCCCGACCCAGGCCGGCACTTATGATGACACTTTCAGGGTAAAAGTCCAGGACGCGCTTGGCTATACCGATACTGAATATATCGCCATATTCATATCCAATTCCAGCTTTTACATCATCGAGAATTCCCTAAGCAGCGGCTGCCTAAACGAATCCTACACTGTGACAATACACACTACGGGCGGCTCATCACCCTATAACTGGTCAATAACAAGCGGCTCAGTCCCTCCTGGCTTGACTCTCGAGCCGTCAACTTCCTCAAGCATCAAACTCAAAGGCACTCCGACAACCACTGGAACATACGGGTTCACCGTGAGGGTGGTGGATAACGGGGGGGCCAGTGCTGAGAAAACCTACAGCGTATATATAGCAAACTGTGTCGACAATCTCGACATCGATTCGGACAACTTCCCGAACGGTTATATCGGCACCCCCTACCAGGACACAGAAATGGATGCGTCTGGCGGCAATCCTCCGTATACATGGTCAGTCAGTTCCGGCAGCCTTCCTGCCGGCCTTTCGCTAAGCTCGGGCGGGATAGTAAGCGGCACTCCCGCAGGCCCGGCAGGGACGAGTTCCTTTGGAATCAGGGTCACAGATGAGGATGGCCAAAACTACACGGAACCGTTTTCAATAATAATCTACTCATCCTCGCTCATCATCACAACCTCC
>DUFS01000032.1 GCA_013331805.1 Microcaldota archaeon
TTTCCCGCGCCTAGGCAACTAAAGTCGGTTGAAAAGTAGAGTGTGGGTGCAAAGCCAAATTGATACAAACCCTTAAATATTGCTTGTAATATAACGAGGGAAAGAGGATAGGAAATGGCGAATACGCATTACACGTATGTTTGGGTTTCGCGCTTGCCTAGCCTTGAACTTATTCTGCCCGTCTGCGGCTTCATGGCTTGAAGCTCTTGGGCCTTTGGGTGGTCTGGCAATCTGCCCGGTCCTCTGGACAAAAATCCCATAGCAGTGGCTCCTTTTCATCGCCTCTTTGGGGTTTAACAAAAAAGAAAAAGAGGTGTTTGTCCATGGCAGGGGAAAATAGGAATGAGTCGAAATGGGCCGGAAGGCCGCGCAAGATGAGCCAGCAGCAGGTTTCAATGGCCATGCAGCTGTACTTCAGCGAGGGCATGCCGGTGCGCGAGGTGGCTGACGCCATCCGCGTTTCGCACATGACCGTGTGGCGCGCGCTTTCCAGGGTCTCGGTTGGCGACGTCAATGAGCAGCTGAAGGTCTGGAACCGCTAGGCTATCTCAATCGAAACTTGAGCAGGGCGGCCAGCCCTCCAAAGCCTGATAGCTCCCTCCCGCCGTCTGATTCGTGGGAGAAGACTACCAGGCTTGCCTTCCTTTTTTCAGCTTCCTCCACCACTGACTCGACTTCCTTGCTGTTCCTGAGAAGCTCGTCCTCCACCAGAAGTGTGCCTATTGCAGAGGCTGCTGCCGCGTTTCTCACATCCTGAAGCCCGTATGCGACCAGCCCCGAGTCCTTGCGAAGCTCGAGGGAGAACTTGTCCATGAGCATAAGCTCGTTTTCCGCCCTCTCCTCGGATGCGACCTTGGAGACCACCCCGCGCTTCAGAAGCTCGTTTATCCCGCTTCTTTCCGCATACGAACAGTGCTCCAGCACAATCCTCTTTGAAAGCGCGCTGTCCTTCTCCCTGATGAACTTCACCAGGTTCTCCTTGCCAAAGCCCGGTCCTGCGACAATAATCTTGCCGACCTGCGAAGACTGCAGCTTTTTTTGTATCTCCCCGAAAAACGAAAGCGTCTTTTCCTCGAACTTCCCGTCCCTCTTGGAAGCCGAGTTTTCAAGCTCAAGCTCGTACTCCACTCCGTATCCACGAAGCGTCGCGTATATCGCGTGCGTCTCGTCCAGAACCAGCAAGCCCATTTTCGGCCGCTTGGTTTCGGCAATCGCCTGCTTTATCCGCTGAAGGTGGTGCGCCATCCACTTTTCCTTTATTATCGAGAAGGGGAAATCCTGCTCAATGTCAATGGTGTGGTATGCGCCCTGCTGCACGAACTCGGGAGGAGTACCTTCCACTATCTTACCTGTCACGCGCAGCCTGTTGGCAAACCTTGCAAACTCCGCCTTTTCAACCGCAAGCCGCATGGTCACCAGCTTTTTCTCGCCCTCGTCGCCCTCGACTGCCTTGAAGCGCCTGAATGACTTTGAAATAATTTGGTCCCCTTTTTGCAGTATCCTTTCTATGTGCCAGAGGTCCTCTGTGTTTTCGGGAGTCAGCCGGATTTCGCCCGTCCTCACGTCCTGCTTGCCAAGCTTCATAAGTGAAAAATTTGTAAGGGGGATTTTTAATAGGTCGGCAAGAATATTCCCGCGTGGGAATTATGCCATCGGAAAACGAGCTTAGTGAGGAGGCTGCAAGGCTGCACTCCAGGCTATCGGCACTTGGCTGGCCAATGGAAACGTGCAGGCTCTATGCGCCGCTCACGCTTGAGATAAACAGGCTGAAAAAGGAAAAGAACGCAGTCATCCTGGCGCACTCCTACCAGACTCCGGACATCATATACGGGGTTGCGGACTTCACGGGCGACTCGTACGGGCTTTCCCTCCAGGCGAAAAAAACCAGCGCGAACACGATCATTTTCTCAGGCGTGCGCTTCATGGCAGAGACCGCGAAGATACTGAATCCCGATAAGAGGGTGTACGTGCCCTCGCTTGAGGCAGGCTGCTCGCTTGCAGATGCAATCAGCGCAAAGGACCTGAGGGAACTGAAGCGAAAGCACCCCGGGGCGCCAGTGGTCTGCTACGTGAACACCAGCGCAGAAGTGAAGGCTGAATCAGACGTCTGCTGCACCAGCGCGAATGCCGCCAAGATAATCAAAAGCTTCCCTGAGAAGGAAATCATATTCGTGCCGGACGAGTTCATGGCTAAAAATTTGGAAAGGGAAACGGGAAAGAAGCTGATTTCCTGGAGCGCGCGCTGCGTAGTGCACCAGGATTTTGACCGGGGGAAGATCCAGGCAGTCAAGGAGCGCTTCCCGGGAATCAAGGTGCTGGCGCACTCCGAGTGCCCACCAGCCGTTGCGCAGGCTGCGGACATGGTGGGCGGCACTACGGACATGGAAAGGTACGTGAAGGGCTCGGATGCCCCCTCATTCATGCTGGTAACAGAGTGCGGGCTTTCGGACCGGCTGCGCTCGGAAAACTCGGGCAAGGAGTTCGTTGGCATGTGCTCTCTTTGCCCGTATATGAAAAAGAATTCGCTTTCGCAGATACTCGAGCTTTTGCAGAAGCCCGCAAAAGAAAAGGAAATAACCATACCCGCCTCAGTTGCAGCAAAGGCAAAAAAAGCCCTGGACAGGATGTTCGAGCTTTCTTAGTCCGCACTCGTCTTGCCAAGCCTGGAAAGGAGCACGTAGATCATTACCGCCGTTATGATTCCAGCTGCATAAGGGACCCAGAACTCATCCAGTTCTCCCCGTACCTGCAACCAGAAGTAGCCCAGGAATGCCCCGGCTACCAGCGAAAGGAGGACCTTTGCTATGGCGACTGCCGCCCTGCTTCTGTCCGACATACCTGGGTTATCCTATGCAAGGATTAAAATCCTGTTTGTTTGCCTATGGATGGGAAGGCTTCTTTAAAAAGTTAAGCGAACTTAACTCTCGCGTGGAAGACAAGGCTGCCGAGGAGTACATAAGGGCGTTCTACTACCTTGAGAAGAAGAATGGCCAAGCCCGCGCATCCGAGCTTGCCCGCTACCTCGGGGTCAGCAAGGCGGGCGTTTCGGAGATGCTGCGTTCCCTTGCCAGGCGCGGCCTTGTGAGGGTGAAAAAATACTCGCCTGCGCGCCTCACGCCGAGGGGATCCGCGCTTGCCAGGAAGATGACCTTCAAGCACCGAGTGCTCGAATCCTTCCTTTCATTGAAGCTTCACATGCCGCTTGGCAATGTCCACGAGGAAGCGTCGCGCCTGGAGCACGCGATTTCCGACGACGCGGTTATGCGGCTGTACCGCCTGCTTGGCAGGCCGAAAAAAGACCCGCATGGCTCCAGGATAAGCGCTTTTTGAGTGGTGCAATGAACAACCTTGCAGACACATTGAAAAATATCGCCACCAGCAGGAAAGGATTCCTCCTTTTCCTTGGCCCGGCATTCGTCGCGAGCATAGCCTACATGGACCCCGGCAACTTCGCCACTAACATAGCAGCAGGCTCTGACTTCGGCTACATGCTGATATGGGTAATACTGGCAAGCAACCTGATGGCGCAGGTGATACAGTACCTGTCAGCAAAGCTAGGAATTGCAACTGGAAAAACACTCCCGCAGCTTTGCCGCGAGAGATTCAGCAGGCCTGTCGCGCTTTTCCTTTGGTTCGTGGCGGAAATAGTCGCAATAGCCACCGACCTTGCCGAGTTTTTGGGCGCTGCGCTCGGGTTCTACCTGCTCTTCAACATCCCCCTGCTTGCAGCAGCGGTGATCACCGGCGTTTTAGTATTCGCAATACTCGCGATCGAGAGGTTCGGCTTCCGCAAGCTCGAATACACCATAATGGCATTCGTGGGCGCCATCCTCGCAGCTTACGTTTTCGAGGTGTTCATTGCAAAGCCAGACTGGGGGAAGGTCGCATTCCACACATTCGTGCCCCTCATTGGCTCTGACAGCATATACATTGCGGTCGGCATGCTCGGGGCTACGGTCATGCCGCATGTGATTTACCTGCACTCCGCACTCGTGCAGCCGCGCGTGCGGGAAGGCCACGTGAAGAAAAAGCACCTCTCAGCCACCCGCTGGGACGTGCTCATTGCCATGAACCTCGCGTTCTTCATCAACGCGGCAATGGTGATCATGGCTGCCGCGGTGTTCTACGCGAACGGCAGGAAGGTAGAGGGCATAGAGGAGGCGTACCAGACGCTCACCCCCCTGCTTGGCTCGGCCGCAAGCAGCGTATTCGCATTCGCGCTTCTTTGCTCCGGGCTCTCATCATCGACGGTCGGGACCATGGCCGGCCAGGTGATAATGGAGGGCTTCCTGAAAATCCGCGTGCCGGTATTCCTGCGCAGGCTGGTCACCATGCTGCCGGCGTTCGCAGTTATCGGGCTTGGCTTTGACCCCCTGCAGATACTGATACTTTCTCAGGTGGTGCTCTCGTTCGGGATACCCTTTGCGCTCGTGCCCCTGATAATGTTCACATCCGACCGCAAGCTGATGGGGGAGGAAGTTAACCGGAAGAGAACCACCCTCGTGGCAGGAGCAATTGCCGCAGTGATAATCTTGCTCAACCTTTTGCTCCTCTACCAGATTTTCGGGGGGAAATTCTAGATGGCAGCCACTCGGCAGGAGCTTTTGGGAAAGGCGCTGCTTGCACAATACGCGCTTCTTGCCTACAACCTTGCAGAGGCCGCCCTTTCGATATTCTTCGGCGCGGCTGCAGGCAGCATTGCTCTTTTCAGCTTCGGGCTGGACAGCCTGGTGGAATCTCTTTCAACTATAATAGTCACCTTGCGCCTGAGGAAAAGCGGCAGGGTGAGCGAGGAAGAGGAAGAAAGGCACGAACAGCAGGCGCTGAAGGCAGTCGGCTGGTCCTTCATACTGCTTGCTGCCTATGTTTTGCTTGAATCGGCAAGAAAGCTCGTTGCAGAGGAAGCCCCGGAGGCGAGCCTGCCCGGCATTGTCATAGCCGCTTCATCGATAATTTTCATGACTTTCTTTGCAAATTACAGGCACAATCTTGGCCATGGCATAAACAGCAAGTCGCTTGTGGCAGACTCACGCCAGACGCAGCTGTGCGTCTACATGTCCTACGCGCTTCTGGCTGGGATAGGGCTGAACCTCCTTTTCGGCCTCTGGTGGGCTGACCCGCTCGCAGGAATCGCAATTGCCTTGTTGGCCGCATGGGAGGGGAAAAAAGCGCTTGAGGGGAAAAGCTGCTGCTAGCAAAAAATGATAAAGTGTAGCCTCTAAAGTTTTCCTATGCAAGGCGATGTCGCGTACTCGGAAGTTAACAGGAAGTGGAAGACTGCATGCAGGATAATTTTCGGCTCGGAAATCGGGGAAATGGAAGAGTACGAAAAATGGCTTTCTGACATCGGAAGCCCGCGGGCAGTTCAGCACGACTCGCAGGGCAGGGAGATCATCCTTGCAGTGCCCCATTACAGCACGCACACAAAGTGGATTTCATTCGAGGAAGTGGACTTCAATAAGAAATACCCACCTCTTGGCATTTCCATCAACGAGATAAAGGACATTGATTCGCTTTTTGAGGCTATTCAGGACAGGATTTTTTACACGGGCAACATAGTCCTTGGCAACTCCAAGTTCGTGGAGAAAAGCACCGGGATATTCGAGAGCTTCTACATCTACAACTGCGAGCGGTCCGCCTACTGCAAGCACATGGCCTATTCCACGCAGGCGACCTCATCAGAAAGCATGTTCGGCTGCAATGGATTTGGCTTCACCACCTTCTGCATAAAAATCGACGGGCTCATGTACTCCTCGCGCTGCTTCGAGGCGTCGAAGGTAGAGTACTCCCACGACTGCTACTATTCGCACAACCTTTCCAACTGCCAGGACTGCATGTTCTCCTTCAACCTCCGCTCCAAGAGGAACTGCATAGGGAACCTGCAGCTTGCGCCTGCAAAATACCAGGAACTCAAGGCAAAGCTGGTATCCGAAATGCGGGAGAAGCTTGTGAAGGACAAGAGGCTGCCTGCCCTGGCGGACTTCTGCAAATCCCCTGTTACCAACCAGGCGGAGTTGCGCGGGCTTGCCTCAGANNAGACACCATGCGGCTGATATTCGGAAAGCCCTACGGCCAGATTGACAGGTATGGCAAATGGCTCAACCAGTACACTGCGGGTTTGGAAGAGGCAGCCTCGTGCGCAAGCGGCAAGAAGCTGGTAGTGCCCGAATACGTTGACTTCCACCTATTCCCGCGGCACAGGCTTCTTTCAGAGGAGGAGGCTTCTTACATCGGTGAGAGACTGCCGCTTGCTCCAGCAGAGGTTGAGCAGCTGAACCTGGAGAACGCCGGCAGGGCAATTGCGAAAATCGCGTATTTCTGCCCCAGCTGGACGCTCGGGACTGTGAAAAACGCCATTGACGCGGTAATCAACATCGAATCGGCGAACTGCTACAGGAACGTGCTGAACATAAACTCCAAATACTCGGCATTTGGCTACTGGGCGCGCGACTCAGACCACATGTTCGGCGGCAACGAAGTGAGGAACTCGGCTTTTTGCGTCAACTGCTACCACTCCGCAAAGCTGCAGCGCTGCTTCGAAGTTGACGCAAGCCGCGACTGCTCGGGCTGCTACTATTGCCACAACTGCGAAAACGTGCGCGACTCGATGTTCTGCTTCAACGTGAAGAACCTCAGATATGCGATAGGCAATGTTGAAATGGGGAGGGAAAAATACCTCACAATAAAGGAAAAGGTGCTTTCGCAGCTGAATGATGAGCTTGGGGAAAAGTGCAGCATAAGCCGAAGCATCTTCAGGCTCCTTCAGAAAAAAAATTAGTGGACTCGGGGGGATTCGAACCCCCAGCCTCCTGCATGCCATGCAGGCGCGCTACCGTTGCGCCACAAGCCCGAAATGGAAAAAAAAGGAAAAGGAGCGCCTTACTCCATTCCAGAAGGCGAGATATAGATGACCGAGTCTCCCCGCAGGAGCACTGTCCCTATCCCCCGCTTGACCTCGCCGTTCACAAGCTGCTGGGCCTTTTCCAGCACGATGTTCATGTGCACGTCGTAGGACACCATGGTGCCGCGAAGCTCAGTGCCCCCCTTCAGCCCCACAACAACGGTGTTGTTCAGGGACCCGTTCAATATGTCAAATGGTCTTTTTTCAGTCATCGCCCCACCTCCAAAGAAATTAAATCAGGGCGCAATCCTTCGGATGAAAAGGGTTAAAAAATACACTCATCCGAACTTCTCGCGGTGTGGGGCTTGGCAGAAAAATTCTCAGAAAAGGAGTCAGCGATACTCTCGCAGTTCTGCACCAACCTGGACTCCGATGTCTTTGCGCTCATCAACCTCCCGGAGGCTGTGAAGGGCGCGCTCTTCTCCCGCTACTCTCGCTCCCCCAAGTCCCTTCGCAGGCTGCTTTTGGACGAGTTCATCCTGAATCCTGAGGCTGGATTCAACGAAATAGTCGGCGAGGGAGCGAGGCGGGGCGAATCACAGCTTGTTGCAATAAAAAAGGCAGAGGAGTTCTACGACCGCGTCCTGGTGGGGTATGGGGACGACTCTGTTGCCGAGCTTGGCGGGGCGCACCTTGCCTGCGAAAACATCTCCAATCTCATTACAAAGGCAATGCAGGATTCGCGGATTGGGATTTCGCCTCTGGAAAAATCCACCCGCTACGTTTACTTTGACCAGAAAACCAATGGGAAATACGCCTACCTTCGCGAAGAAAAAATCATGCAGTCGAAGTTTGCGGATGAATACATGCGGGTCTGCGACCTTTTGTTCTGCACCTATTCTTCGCTCATACCCGAAATGGCGAAAATTGAGCAGGAGAAATTTCCGCAGCAGGAGGGAACAAGCGAGAGGGCTTACTCCTCCACCATCAGGGCAAAGGTCTGCGACATACTGCGCGGCATTCTCCCAGCCTCCACTCTCACCAATGCGGGTTTTTTCGGCAACGGCCGCGCTTTCGAGTATTTGCTTGTGAAGATGTACGCCAACCCCCTTTCCGAATCAAGGACGGTTGCCGCAAAGGTGAACGTCGAACTTGCCAAGGTGATACCGTCCTTTGTGAAAAGGGCGGATGACAAATACGGCAAGGAGGCGCAGGAATACTTATCTTCGAACAGGAACGCAATAGCCTCAATGGCTTCAAAATATGGCGCGCTTGCGGAAGCAAAAAAGGACGAATCTGAAACAACACTCATCGATTTCAACGAAGACGCGGAGGAGAGAATTGTTGCCACCATACTCTTCCCGCACCTGCACGCAGAGATGGGAGAAGTAAAGGCGCTTGTGGCTTCAATGGACAATACCGAAAAGGAGGGAATAATGCGCGCATACATGGGAGGAAGGAAAAACCGCAGGCAAAAGCCTGGAAGGGCTTTCGAGTCCGCGGACTACACCTTTTGTGTAACCGGGAATTTCGGCATGTACCGCGACCTGCACAGGCACCGAATGCTCACGCAGGAGCGGCAGCTCCTCACCACCAAGCACGGCTTTGACATGCCCCAGGAACTGGTTGACACTGGATTCGAGGGGAATGTAAAGGAAGCCGTTGCAGCTGCAGACTTGCTTTACTCTAAGATGGCACCAGAATTCCCATACGAGGCGCAGTATATGGCCCCTCTTGGCTGCCGAATGCGCTGGTACATAAAGATGAACCTGAGGGAGGCGTACCACTTCTGCGAGCTCCGGTCCATGAGGCAGGGGCATGCCGATTACCGCAAGGTCGCGCAGGACATGCAGAAGCTCATCTCCAAGGTGCACCCCCTGCTCGCCTCAGGAATGTCATTCGTGGACTTCGGCACCTATGATTTGGAAAGGCTGGAGGCGGAGAAAAAAATAGACAGGAAGCTTGAGCGGCTGAAGAAGAAGGAAGTCTAAGCCTCGGATGCTCCCTGCTGGACGACCGGTACTTTATCCGCTAGTTTGGCGAAAAATGCACTTCTTCCTGGTTTCTTTGTTTCAGCCTGCATCCGGGGGGAGGGGAAATTTTCCTGAAAATCCACTGGTTCCCTAATTTTTTTGTTAATTTCAACAAGCTCTTCTAACGTCTCCTTTTTTACCAGGTCCTCGACACTGATCATCTGATGTTTTTTCAAGCCCGGAGTTTGCTGGTTATAAAGGCTGCGTGCATTACGGATCAGTCTCATCCAGACCTCTTTCCAATGTATTTCAGGGAATTTTTCCTTGAGATCGAAAAAGTGCATTTTCAGCCTTTTTCTGTCAAGACCCTTATTGCCATCGGGCAATACGGCTTCGCCTGGTTTCCTGAAAATCCTCACTGCTCCCGCCAGTTGTTAATCAGGCACAGAACACTTTTATAACTTGCGAGAAGCGAGCTAGCCGGCCGGAACCTGCTTTAAGCCGAAGAAGTTCCCCAGGACTTTCCCGATAAGGTAGCCCGAGATTGCCGCAACCATGCCGATTATTGCCATCTCGGCACCGGACTTCCACCATTTGCCGACTGTGATTTTCGCCTTGTATGCGCCCACGGCAAACAGCACCAGGGTGCCGATTACGAGCGAAAGGACTATCGAATCCTGCACGCTGAAGAAAAAGAACGGGGCCAGAGGTATGAGCGAGCCTATTATTGCAGAGATGCCCACGATTATCGCGGCTCGGACCGGGTTGTAGTTTTCAATTGGCGTCATGCCCAGCTCCTCAGTCATCATGACCGAGACCCAAAGCTCCTTGTTGCCTGTGACTGACTTGACCATTTGCTCAAGCTCTTTTCCCCTCAGCCCCTTTTTCATGTAGATGAGCCGGATTTCCTCGGTTTCCACTTCAGGGAGGTGTTCGATTTCCCATTTCTCCTGCTTCAGTTCCCGCCTATAATGGTCCTGCTCGGCACGCGCGGTCGTGTACGCAACGGCAGCCATTGATATCGACTCTGCGAAGGTTGCCACCAGCCCTGCGACAAGGACGATGAAACGGTCTGAAGTTGCTGAGGCGACACCGAGCACTATGCCAAGCACATTCACCAAGCCGTCCTGGCCGCCAAGTATTATGTCTGCCAGCATGCCTGATGCGTTCCCCTTGCGCTCGGTTTCCATGTGCTGCTGGACCTTCTTGGAAAATTCGATAATTTCGGTCCGGGTCTTTTTCTTCTTCATTTCTTTCCGACTCCTAGTTTTTTGCCCACTTTCTCAATTGCCGAAAGCGCGTCATCCAGGTCCTGCCTGCTGTGCGCGGCAGTCACCATTGTCCTTATCCTTGCCTTGCCCTGCGCCACCATAGGGAATACTATGGGAAGGGCAAACACTCCCTCCTCGAAAAGCTTGGAAGCAAAGTCCTGCGCCAGCTTGCTTTCCCCCAGCATTATCGGGGTGATGGGCGTTTCGGACTCGCCAGTGTCAAAGCCCATTGCCGCAAGCTGTCCCTTGAAATATTTTGTATTCTCCCAAAGCTTGGCTACAAGCGACCCGTCGGACTCAAGAAGCTCAAGCGAGGCAGTGCAGGCTGCCACTGTGGCTGGCGGAGCCGACCCTGAAAGCAAAAAAGAGCGTGCCTTGTTCTGAAGGTAATCGTAGAGGGCCTGCGAGCCTGCCACATAGCCGCCCACCACGCCAAAGCCCTTGGAAAATGTGCCCATTTCCATCTCGATTTTGCCTTCCAGCTTGAAGTGCGAGACTATGCCCCTGCCGTGCTCGCCCAGCACCCCATCTCCGTGCGCGTCGTCCACGTAGATGACAGCGCCGTATTCGTGCGCTATCTTTTCAATTTTATCCAAGGGGGCTATGTCCCCGTCCATGGAGAAAACGCCGTCAGTAATAACGAATACATTCCTGTGGTTTTTCGCCTTTGCCTCCTTGAGCACCCTTTCCAGATCCTCCATGTTCTTGTGCTTGAAAATCGCGCGCTCTGCCTTGGAAAGCCTGACCCCGTCGATTATGGAGCCGTGGTTGAGCTCGTCGGATATGAGGAGGTCGCCCTCGCCAGTCAGGCAGGGTATCGCGCCCTGGTTTGCTGCAAAGCCGGTCTGGAAGTAAAGTGCAGCAGGCGTGTGCTTGAAGCGGGCTATTGTCTTTTCGAGCTTTAAGTGCAGGTCCTGCGTTCCTGCTATCACCCGCACCGAGCCTGAGCCTGCCCCGTGCGTCTGTATTGCCTTTATTGCTGCTTCCTTCAGCTCGGGGTGGTTGGAAAGGCCCAGGTAATTGTTGGAGCAGAGCATTATCACGTCCTTGCCCGACACGCGCGCGCGGGGCACCGATGAGCCCTCAAGCGTCCGTACCTTCCAGTCCAGGTTCTTGTCGCGCAGGGCGTTCACTTCCGAAGAAAGAAACTGCTCGAAATCCATCTTCCCACCGAGCCGATTTGGGTGGCAATATTAAAAGGGGTATCGGGTTTCTGCGCCGACCGGCACCTCACCTTGCCAAGCTATTTAAAGCGGGTTTGCCAGAATCTGCCCCATGCCCCACCTGTTGCGCTTTTACTCGGGCGAAGGCAAGCCCACGCTGCTTTCCAGGCAAGACGGAGAAGTTGCGCCTGTTGAGCTTGAGCCAGGCAAGCAGGAAGACGTGGATTTTTCGGAAAAAAAGGCATGCATAGGCTATCGCGCCCCGGAAGGCTACCTTCCTTGCGTGAACAAGGCGATAAACGTCTCTCAGTGCCCTGCGTGCAATTACCTGGACATGTCAAAGGCATACACAGTGGGCGACTTTTCAGGCTATCCCTCGCTTTACGAGGAGGCGAAAAAGGAGGAGTACTGCCTTTACCTGGCGGGATTCGGCGAGGACATAATCAAGTGCGGGGTGACCAGGAAGGAGAGGTTCGAGATGCGCATGCGGGAGCAGGGGGCTGACTTCGGCTGCATAGTTGCCACTTACACCGGACCTGACGAAATATACCAATCAGAGCACGCGCTGCAGTACAAATTCAATTTCAATAACGCGGTCAGGATGGCGGAGAAGATGCGAAGGCTGGTCTTTGACAAAAACACTGCAAGGGAGAATTACAGCTCGGCAGTGGAACTGGTCCGCTCCTCCGGCGTGCTTCCTGACTTCATCCCTAATATAATCGACTTCTCGGGGCATTACCCGCGCATGACATCCCCGAATTTGACTTATTCCGTTATCGGAGAAATTCTCGGGGCCAAGGGCGAAATACTGCTTTTCCGCTCCCAGGGGGGAAGGGAGTTCGCCGTCAACATGCGCACAAAGACCGGGCACTTTTTCGAAAGAAAGTAATAGAAATCATTATATATTAGATAATATAACTGATAGTCTGGTGAAATCATGCACTCAACCATGAAGTTCGAAGGACTGATTGACCGAATACTTGCTGAAGCTGTCCGGCAGGGGCTTGCAAAGACAAAAATCGAAGCACTGCGGCTTGGCGCAATAGAGCTCAACAACAAATACGACCTGATAAATGAGGCACGCGAGGAGCAAGAGGACGTTGCCTACATCCACAGAGCCCGTCGCGACATAGCAGGCGGCAAGCTCAAACTTCTCTCTGAAAAAGAGCTGAAAGCTGCGCTGAGGGTGTGAGCAAATGTATGCGCTGCGCCCCACATCTGATTTTCTGAAGGAGCTTTCCCGGCTTGACAAGTCAATAAAGGCGCTGGTGGAGAAAAAGCTGGAGCGCATAAAGCAGAATCCCAAGCTTTCAAAGCCCCTCGAACACGAACCCAACTGCTTCACCGAAAGGGTGAAAAATTACCGCATAGTGTTCGAAGTACAAGGCGACGAAATAATCCTGTACCGCGTCCGAAAGCGCAAAAGCGCTTATTCGAACTGATTGCTCAGCCGAACTTCCTGCTCTGCTTCCAGAACTCCTCGAAATAAGACCGGAAGGAGTCCGCAACCTCCTGGTTCACAATTTCAACCGTTATGGGATTTTCAGAGGCAAAACCGATCACTGCGACATTCTTGTAGCCCATGAACCAGGCAGGCGTATTCACATCGATTGGCATATGGCGTGCATCGCAGCCTGCATATGAATTCCTGTTTTCGAGCACTTCTTTGGGCGTTTTGGGGTGGAAAAGAAGTTTGCACCTTATGCCTGCCTTTGCCCTCCGCATATGGTCCCTCTGCCAGTAGGCGTGGTAGTGCCTTGGCTGCTCCTGCGGAATGCCGAAAAAGAAGTATTCCTCTCCCTTCGCAAGTTTCTGGTAAGTGTGCTCGTGCACGGAAATCATGCCCCTAAAGCCGAAAAACGCCTGCACCTCGCTTTCCTTGGCGGACTTTTGGAGCGCGCTAAGTTTCGGCAGGATTTCCTCCAGCTTCCTTTTGCTCTCCTCAAGCTGTTTCTGCTGCCCCTCAATGTATTCCATCAGCCCGTCAGGCTGTGCTGCCTGGAAGTGTTGCGTCTTTTCCTTCACAACGTGCGAGACCAGCCCCTTTTGAGAAAGCCGCCCGAGTATCAGGTAAACAATAGAACGCGCCACGCCTGACTTTTCCACAATCGGGCCGGAAGTGGAGGGGCCGAGCTCCAGAAGCGCAAGATACACCTTCGATTCGCCCTCGGTAAGCCCGGCACCCTCAAGCCTGCTGGTCGCCTCGCCTTTCATCAATATCACATTGCTATCAGATTGGAATTGCAATTCCAATACTGACAAAGTCTCTGCTTTGACTTTGTCATACCACTAGTGGTGTGCAAGATTATTAATACCTCCTTATTCACATGAATTGCCAGAAAGAAAAACAATAGGAGGTGGTGAAAATGATGGCGCAAAAAACATACAAACCGGAAAAATTCGTGAAAACAAAAAAATTCTTCAAGGCAGCCTGGAGGCTCACCAAGACATTCGTGAAAATCTCCCCACTTGTGGCTGCACCGCTATTCGCTCAGGAAAAAGACACGACCAAGGCTGCGGACGAGGCTTTCTTCAAAGGCAGCTTGTCCGCCAAATCCATTGTGCGCGTGTACGACACCAATGATGGGAAAAACAAGGGAGTCGGAACAGGTTTTGTAGCCGACTTAGGAGTAGGCAAAATAGGAACGCTAGAGGCTACACTTACCGGAGTGAAGCAAACCGGTGTTTTGGGCATGAAAATCGAGGAGGCCAGCATTTCTGCGATAGTGCCTGCCGGCCCTCTTGTTGTGATTCCTTACGTGTACTCGGACCAGTATTTTGGCGTCACCAGCGCTACACCAGGAGTTGCAGTAAAGGGTTTCGGTGTCGCAAAAATCGGCGCGGAACTTGGCAATGGCTTCTGGGTAACTTACGTAAAAGCCCTGCTTGGTCCGGTGACAGTGGGCATTGCCGGAGTGGGCTGGAATGAGAACGGCACAAGGGATGGACCTCTGCAGAAAGTGGCATTTGACTTCAACACGAACGCAACAATTGGCAAAGTGACGGTTTCAAGCGAGGCGAGATACGGAATCCTTCTGCAGGATGGCAGCGGAAGCATGGCGTTTCGGGTAACCGTGAGTGTGCCAATATTCTAGGAGGTGAATGGAATGGCTGGAATGAAAATACTGACTAAGAACACCGTGAAGAAGTACGGCTTGGATGAGATCGCACCGAAATTCCGGCTCTTCAAAATAGTCAGCAGAAGGAAATTTGAAAGTCTCAAGGTGCTGGCTGAGGAGACCAAGATTGAGAAGTTTGATAGCGCCTGGTGCCTAAAAAACCTCTACGAGAATATTGATAAGGCGGGGAAAGATGAGAACCAGAGAATGGACAGCCTCTACGATAGGCTGAGGAAAAAACATCAACCGTATCTAAGCCCATTTATCAATGCTGACGGCTGTATTGACTATACTGAAGGAGCGTTTACCAATGAGCTTCTTGTTTATGCAAGAGGAGTCAAAAGAAAGGGAGACAGGCTTGCGCCGCCGGTAGTAGAAGAGGCTGAGGAGCAGGTAAAGGCGGAGATTGAACTTGGCAACAAAAAGGAAGCATTGGCACTGATAGAAGCCTTCAATCTCAGCAAAGAACTGCTGAAGGAAGGAGATGGAGCGGTTGTGAAAAGAGAGTAGCTCATCTAACAGGCGCGTATTCTTCCGCAGGCCTAGCAAAGACGTGCGTGTTGAACCAGTTGCCCGTGTGGAACATCACGAAGTTGAAATATCCCCATTTGCGGATGCGCCTCATAGAAATCAGCACCTTTGCCCGCGGGATGTAGTAGAATTTCCCCGTCTTCATCAGGCGCATGCCCAAATCAGTGTCCTCGCTGGTCATGAGCTTGGGGTTGAACTCGCCGCATTTCTTGTAAGCGTCGGCGCGGCAGATGAGGTTGTCCGCGTTCACGTAGGCAAGCCCGACCAGGTTCAATACTGAAGCCATGATATTCAGGATGTAGGCGCCTATCTTCTCCAGCAGGTTCCCGTCCTGCGGGGAGACGCTGCCCACGCCCCAGGAGACGTTCCTGTCGCGCTCGAACGGCTTGACTAATTCGGAGAGCCATTCCTCGGTGAGCTCTACATCGGCGGAAGTGATTGCGAAAATCCTGCCTTTTGCCGCCTTTGCCGCGGCGTACCTTCCGCCAGAGGGGGTGCCCCATGCCTCCCGGACCACCCGGCATCCATAGTCTTTTGCTATCCTCTGCGTCTTGTCCTTGCTGTTTCCGTCACCGAGTATTATTTCATAGGTGCCGGAGAACTTCTGCCTTTTGATCGAGGCCAGGCACGCCCCGATGTACTTTTCCTCGTTGTAGCTCGGGATAAGGATGGAAACGTCAACTTTTTTTGCCAAATTGACCACCGCTAAAGCAATCTCGCCCCTGCTTCATAAGTTTTTGCCTTGATGAGAAGTTTGGGCGCGTTCGTTAGCCTCATTGGCGCATCAGAAAAAAGCGTTTGCCCCAGCATTGCCATGGAGGCTCGCTGGTTTTTTTCCATTTCCTTATCGCACCAGCTTCCAAGGCCGGACTTCATTGTGAAGTGCCTTGCGGCTGCAACAAAGCCCTCCCAGCTCTTGTTTTGGAAAAGCTCTGAAAGCGCGGCTCTCCCCGCTTCGTTCACCGTTTTCTTCCAGTCAGCAGAGCGGATGATGCTGGAGGTTTTTATCGGGGAGAAAAATGCGATTTCAAGCTCCCTTTCCTCGAATTTGAGCTTGGTCGCGCCTTCGCCAATGCTTTTTCTTGCCAGGATCCCCCCGATTGCCGCGGCGTCCACTCCGGACAGCCCAGTTCCGCACTCCACGTCGGCATCGTGCGCAATTTTCACGCACTCCTGGAATTTCAGGCTGCAGCCCAATACTTCGTTAAGCGCAAGGGAGAGCGAAAGCGCGCCAGCCGCGCTCATGCCCAGCCCGAAGCCAATCGGCACGTCTGTATCGTGCCTGATTTCAAGCAGCCCGACCTTTCCTTTCACAAGATCCGCGTATCTTCGGAGAACCGCCTTGGAGACAGTCGCAGGGCCTTCCTGCCCGTTTATCAGAATGGTGGTCCTGCCTGATTTCCTTTCAGAAACAGTGCACTTCATCTGCCTGTCAATGGCAAAGCCCGCGCCTGCGGCGTCATTCTCCCCAATGCAGAACAACCCAGTGACATAAGCCGGGCAGGATGCTTTAGCTTCCATCGGAAAGGGGTTGCGCCCTGAACCCATTTAAACCTTGATAAACAAGAAAACAAATCCAGATGGGCCCGTAGTCGAACAACCCTTTTTCTCGCTCCAGATGGGGACGCTCGAAAAAGCGTTGACGGAAAATGGAAAAGGGTTCGGCAATGGTTAAGACGTCACCCTGACACGGTGAAGACTCCCGGTCCGAT
>DUFS01000040.1 GCA_013331805.1 Microcaldota archaeon
AAAAATAGGGCGAATTAGTTTCCTTAAATTTCTTCCAAGCCAGATAATATTGAAATCCATATGCGGCGTCTCTTTCCAATTTTTCAGTAACTTTTGGATAAAGATATGTAAGAGCATCCAATGAGACCAGTTTTGGCAAATCTGGAGAAAAAGATGGGAGTTTCTCTCGTCTACCCTCAGTTGTCAATTCGCTGCCTTGACCTACGAGAATCACTAGTGAATGGTTAATTTCAATTTTGGCAGGACCGATTAAACTCGCATTTTGTTCTATATTCTGCAAAACTGTTGTGTTTTTTTCTTTTTTAAGCAAATCATAAAGCCATGAAGCGATAAAACTCAAGCCTATATCTTGTAAAAATGGGAGAATTGGCAGAATCAATTCTACCCACATAAAACCTACCGCTTATACTTGTAAAGCATAGCTAGAAAACAAGTAGCTTTTGAGCAAGATACTTTGACAGAACCAGCAAAAAATCCTCCAAGATTTCCAAGCTGAATTGGAGCATTACAACAAGAGCATTTCACTATGGCATTTGTTTTCGTATAAAATTTTCCATCCTGTTCCGTCCACCCTAATCTAGTTATTGCCTGTTTAAGCCCAATTTCATCAAATAGGTCAAGTTTTACCAAGTCATTCGACCTAGATAAAATGCCCTCCGCATTGCCCATATACAAGATTTTGTTTGATTTATTTATTAAACTAGGGGGGCTTTTCGGGTTTGTTGGCTCTCCTTCTTGCTAAAGGCGGTTTTTTACTCACTCAGCCCACCTCTGCCCGTAAAGTAGCCCTTCCCCTGTGCAGTTGCCCGTAAAGTCTGGCTTTCCGACGTGTTTTCGGGCAAAGCCGATCTTGAGGGCTTACTTATAAACTTATCCCTTCTAATACAGCGCTACAGTCCCGATTTAGTTAGGTGTGTCCTTGCCCGAGAGAGAATCACCATCACACGAATTGATACCCCAGCATAAGCTGATGCCAAAGGAAGCTGGGGAAAAAATACTTGCCGAGTTCAAGGCATCCAGGTCTCAGATCCCGAAAATCAAGTTGAAGGACGCCGCGCTTATCGGGATGGGCGCAAAGTCGGGCCAGATTGTCGAGGTCACTCGGCAGGACGGCTCCAAGAATTACCGATTGGTCGTGGAATAATTTTGCCGCATAGAATTTCAAGACAGTGAAACAGAGCCAGGGTGTTGTCCATGAGAGGGGATCTCCTAACAGCGTATTTCAAGGAAAACAGCCTGGTCAAGCAGCACCTTGACTCCTACAACAAATTCATAGAGCACAGCCTGCAGATTATCGTGAACCGGGTGGGCGTCATCCAGCCAGCAGTCGAAGGGTTCGAGCTCCGCTTCGGGAACATCCGCCTGGACAAGCCCAAGATAATCGAGGCTGACGGCGCGCAGAGGGCAATCTACCCATCCGAGGCCCGCCTGCGCAACCTCACTTATGCAGCGCCAATATTCCTCGAAATCATCCCGGTTTTCAACGGCGTGGAAAAAACCATGTTCTCGGAAGTGTTCATAGGCGAGCTTCCGGTAATGGTCAAGTCCAAGCTCTGCTACCTTGACAACATGAGCGAGGACGAGCTCATNNAACAGGATAATGTGCACGCGCGAAAAGGACAACACGCTGGTCACTGCAAAGGTTTTCTCCACGCGGTTCGGCTTCCGGGCCCGCTCTGTGGTGGAGCGGACGACCGAAGGGTTCATGCGCGTGGTGTTCCCTGCTTCGCCCAAGGACCTTCCGCTCATCTCCACGCTCCGCGCGCTTGGGATTGAAAAGAAGGAGGAAATACTGTCTTCGTTCTCGCAGGACCGCAGCGTGAAAAACGACGTGCTTCTGAACCTCGAGCTGGACCAGACAAACAGCAAGGCATCAGCAATGGAGTTTCTGGGCAAGAAGGCAGCCCCGGGTCAGGCCCAGGACTACAGGGAAAAGCGCGCAGAGATTCTACTTGACACTTACCTTCTCCCGCACATCGGCACCACTGCAGAGGACCGCCTGAAAAAGGCGCACTACCTTTGCAAGATGGCCGAGCACGCGATAAAGGTCGCGCACAAGGACATACCGCAGGACGACAAGGACCATTATGCGAACAAGAGGATAAAGCTGGCGGGCGACCTCATGGAGGACCTGTTCCGCTACGCATTCCAGTTCCTTGTCAAGGACGTTTCCTACCAGGCAGGCCGCGCGGACGCCAGGGGCAGGCACCTTGCGGTGCAGACGCTCGTCCGCCCTGACGCGCTTTCGGACAGGATACGCTACTCAATGGCAACAGGCAACTGGATAGCGGGGCAGACCGGGGTGAGCCAGCTTCTGGACCGGACCAGCTTCCTTTCCACAACCTCGCACCTGAGGAGGATAATCTCGCCCCTCTCAAGAAAGCACCCGCACTTCAAGGCGCGCGACCTGCACGGCACGCACTGGGGCAAGCTCTGCCCGAACGAAAGCCCCGAGGGCCCCTCATGCGCGCTGGTGAAGAACATGTCCCTTCTCTGCGAAATATCCATAGGCGAGGACGAGAAGAACATCGAGGAAATCATATCCAAGCTGGGAGTCAAGCTCTAAAAAAGGTAATCTTCATGAAGCGGAAAAAAATCAGGAAAAGGAAGAAGCTCCTTCCGGGCGCGATCGGGCCCCGGACCTCGGTCTTCATAAACGGAAGATTGGTGGGAGAGCACGAAAAAGGCGAGGCGCTTGTAGCTGAGCTGAAAAGCAGGAGAAGGCAGGGCAGCCTTTCATCGCAGGTGAATTTCTACTTCAACAGGAAGTCCGACGATTTTTTCATCAACACAGACTCGGGAAGGGCGCGCCGCCCCTACATCGTGGTGGAGGCAGGGCAGAGCCGCCTCACTCCCGTGCTTTTGGAGCAGCTCAAGAAAGGCGAGATAACCTGGAACGGGCTCATCAAGCTCGGCGTGATCGAATACCTGGATGCAGAGGAGGAGGAAGGCGCGCTTGTAGCTCTCCGCGAGGAGAACCTGTCCCCCGACCACACGCACCTTGAAATCGACCCGGTCTCGATTTTTGGAGTCACGGTCTCCGTGCTTCCGTTCCCGGAATACAACTCCTCGCCCAGGATCACCATGGCATGCGCCATGGCAAAGCAGTCGCTCGGCACCTACTCGGTAAACTTCAACATGCGAAACGACTCGCGCGCACACATAATGTACTACCCCCAGCAGCCGCTTGCGCAGACGCACCCCTACAAGCTTCTCGGTTTCGCAGAGCGAGCCGCAGGGCAGAACTTCATAGTTGCAATCACCAGCTCCTACGGCTACAACATCGGCGACGCGGTGGTCATGAACAAGAACGCGATCGACCGGGGATTGGGCAGGAGCGTATTCTACAAGGCGCACGAGTCAGAGGAGCGCCGCTACCCTGGCGGGCAGAAGGACACGTTTGAAATCCCGCTGCCCACGACCTCGGGCTACCGCGAGGAAAAGGCATACCGCTTCCTGGGCGAGGACGGCATGATCTCGCCCGAGTGCGAGGTGAAGGCAAAGGACGCGCTCGTCGGGAAAACCTCCCCTCCCCGTTTCCTTGAGGAAATCACGGTTTTCGGAGTTATTGAGGAAAAGAAGCGCGAGTCCTCATTGGTGTTGAAGTCAGGAGAGGACGGCGTGGTCGACTCGGTCATGCTCACTGATTCTCTCGCAGGCACCAAGCTCGTGAAGGTCCGCGTGCGCTCCACCAAAGTGCCAGAGGTGGGCGACAAGTTCGCAAGCCGCCACGGGCAAAAGGGAGTCATCGGCCTTCTGCGGCCGCAGGAGGACATGCCCTTCACAGCGGACGGCATAGTGCCCGACCTTATCATCAACCCGCACGCAATCCCCTCGAGGATGACAGTCGGCCACCTTCTTGAGATGCTGGGCAGCAAGGCAGCCTGCTACTCAGGGAACCTGGTGGACGCCACGCCGTTTTCAGGCGACCGCGAGGAGGACATCCGCAAGATAATGAAGGAGCACAATCTGGAGGAATTCGGCGAGGAGACGCTCTACGACGGCATCACCGGCATGCCCATAAAGACCAAGATATTCATCGGCGTGATTTACTACCAGAAGCTCCATCACCTGGTCTCGAACAAGATGCACGTGCGCTCGCGCGGGCCTGTGCAGCTTCTCACCCACCAGCCGACCGAAGGCAGGTCCAGGGAGGGAGGACTGAGGTTCGGGGAGATGGAGCGCGACTGCCTGATCGGCTACGGCGCATCCATGCTTTTGAGGGAAAGGCTGCTGGACGAGTCTGACAAGACCTCGCTTTTGGTCTGCGAAAAGTGCGGCTCGATCGGCTACCATGACTTCGTGAAGAACCGCGACAATTGCCCGCTTTGCGACGACTCCAAGCTGGAGCAGGTGGAGATGAGCTATGCGTTCAAGCTGCTCTTGGACGAAATAGAGTCGCTTGGGATCTTCCCGCGGCTGATACTGCGGGACAAGGCATAGATGGCGTGCTATGAATAATACTAGTAATTAACGGTGAACAAATGGTTGTAATAAAAATGGTGGACAGGATCAAGTTTTCCCTCTTCTCGCCAGAGATGATAAGGAAGATGTCCTCGGCAAAAATCACCGTGCCCGACACCTACAACGACGACTCCTACCCGATTGACGGCGGGCTGATGGACCTCCGCATGGGCGTCATTGACCCCGGCCTGAAGTGCAAGGTTTGCGGAGGCACTATCCGCTCCTGCCCAGGCCACTACGGGCACATCGAGCTTGTGCGGCCGGTCATCCATCCCGAATTTTCCAAGGTCATATTCTTCATACTCAAGTCCAGCTGCCACTCCTGCAAGAGGCTGCTTCTGCACCAGGACGAAATCGACGAGCTTGCGCGCAGGATCGAGTCCGACCTTGAGGAGGAGCCCAAGGCCAAGTCGAAAAAGCGCACCGAGTGCCCGCACTGCAAGGCGAAAATCGCGGAGATAAAGCTGCTGCGCCCGACGAGCTTTTTCAAGGACGGGCTGATGATGCTTCCCACCGAGGTGCGCGACTGGCTTGCAGCCATCCCTGACAGGGACCTCAAGGTTCTCGGCTTCGACCCCCATTACGCGCGGCCTGAGTGGATGATAATCACGGCGCTCATAGTTCCCGCGGTTTCGGTCCGCCCCTCGATCACTCTTGAGACTGGCGACCGGTCCGAGGACGACCTCACGCACAAGCTTGTTGACATAATGAGGATAAACCAGCGCCTCGAGGCGAACATCAACGCCGGCGCGCCGCAGCTCATCATAGAGGACCTCTGGGAGCTGGTGCAGTACCACGTCACGACCTACTTCAACAACGAGACATCGAACATACCCCCTGCGCGCCACCGCTCCGGAAGGCCGCTCAAGACGCTTTCGCAGCGGCTGAAGGGCAAGGAGGGCAGGTTCAGGTACAACCTTTCTGGGAAGCGCGTGAACTTCTCGGCGCGCACCGTGATTTCGCCAGATCCCAATATCTCGATATCAGAAGTCGGCATCCCGAACTCGGTGGCAGAGGAAATGACAGTCCCCATCCGCGTTACCAGCTGGAACATCGAGGAATGCAAAAAGTACGTGCTTTCGGACGAATACCCCAAGGCCGAATACGTCATACGCCCGGACGGCAAGAGGATACGGGTGACAGCCACGGCGCGCGAGGAAATACTCACCACGTTCGGCGCGGGCTACGTTGTCGAGCGCCAGCTTATTGACGGCGACACCGTGCTTTTCAACAGGCAGCCCTCGCTTCACAGGGTCTCGATAATGTGCCATTCGGTCAGGGTGCTTCCGGGCAAGACATTCAGGCTCAACCCCGTGGTCTGCCCGCCCTACAACGCCGACTTTGACGGGGACGAAATGAACCTGCACGTCATCCAGAACGAGGAGGCCCGCGTTGAGGCGGAAATGCTGATGAAGGTGCACAACCAGATAATCTCGCCCCGCCACGGGCACGCGATCATCAAGCCCCAGGAGGACTATGTCTCAGGCGCATACTTTTTCACAAAACAATCTGCCGAGTTTTCGAGAAGCGAGGCCTGCCAGCTCCTCGCAATGGCTGGCATAAGCAGGCTGCCCAACCCGGACCGCGGCGAGATGTTCTCGGGCAAGCTGATATTCTCCATGCTCCTTCCCAAGGAGCTGAACATCAAGGTCAAAAGCAAGCTGCAGAAGGCAAAGGACTCGTCAGATGACCCGGACTCGCTCATTGTCATCAAGAACGGCATCATGGTCTCTGGCGCGCTTGAGAGCCGCTCGTACGAGAACGAAATCCTTGAGCAGATATTCCACACCAAGGGCGCGGACGAGGCGCGCAAGTTCATAGACGTCTCCACCCACATGCTCCTTGACGTGATTTCCAAGCAGGGGCTTTCGGTCTCGCTGAGGAACTACTCGGTCGGCGCCGAAAACAGCAAGAAGCTTCTGGAAATGCAGGACGACATGAAGCGCGAGGTCGAGGCTGCGATAATGCAGTTCAAGAACAAGACGCTCGAGCGCTCGCCCGGCTTGTCGCTTCGCGAGTCCCTGGAGGAGAAGATAATGCAGATCACCTCCCGCGCGCGCGAGTCCGCAGGCACCATGGTGGAGCGCTCGCTCGGCTTTGACAACACGGCGATCATCATGGCGAAAATCGGCGCAAGGGGCTCGCTTCTGAACGCCATCCAGATGGCGGCAATGGTGGGCCAGCAGGCGGTCAGGAGCAAAAGGCTCACGCGCGGCTACCGCGGAAGGACGCTCATACACTTCAAGAGGAACGACCTTGGCGCAGGCGCGCGCGGCTTTGTTTTCAGCTCGTTCAAGACCGGGCTTTCCCCGACGGAATTCTTCCACCACTCGATGGGAGGTCGCGAGTCGCTCGTGAACACGGCAATCAGGACCGCGCGCTCTGGCTACATGCAGCGCAGGCTGATCAACGCGCTGCAGGACATGGTGGTGATGCAGGACCTCTCTGTGCGCGACAGCCGAGGGGTGATCGTGCAGTTCAAGTTCGGGGGCGACGGCCAGGACCCGATCAAGGCCAACATAAAGACCGAGGCGCCCGAGGAAATCAAGAGGGAAGAGCATGACGCTTAGGTGATATTGATATGGATCCGGCAATAAAATTCGCAAAATTTCTCAACGGGGTTAAGGCGCAGCCTTCCAAAATTGGCAGCTTTGGGAAATTCGTTATCGGGGCTGCCGGATTGACGGCAACGGCGTTAGTGGTGAAGAATTTCGCAATCAACGCAATAAAGAAAGAACCCCCTCAGAATATCCAGCAAGGGACGAAGAAGCAGATCGACGTTGCAAGGAGGCAGGGCGAATTCCCTCCGAATATTTTAAAGGAAAAAATTATGAATAACAGCTCGATAGAGCCCATGACGCTAAAGGTAATCGAAAAATCGTGATATTCATGACAACCAAAAGCAAGAAGCAAATAGAAGTCGGCGAGGCGGTCGGGATAGTGGCTGCGCAGTCCATCGGCGAGCCCGGCACGCAGATGACAATGAGGACTTTCCACTACGCCGGAGTCGCGGAGCAGGTGCCGACGGGCCTTCCCCGCCTCATCGAGCTTGTGGACGCAAGGAAAGAGCCGAAAAAGCCCATCATGGACATATTCCTGAAAGAAGAATACGCTGCTTCCGAGGAAAAGGCAAAGGCGGTGGCAAAGGACATAGAGTGCACCACGCTTGACAAGGTTGCATACGTCGAGGAGGACTTCGAGGAGAAGAAAATACTCATAACCCTCGAGCCATCCGAGCTTGAGACAGAGGGCGTGGTGGCATCCGAAGTTGCGAAGAAGGTAAAAGCCCTTGCAGGCTCGCACGTGGAGCACAAGGACAACGTTATAACCGTCAAGCCGACCACGAGCTCGCTTCGGAACATCCGCAGGCTGACGAACAAGCTCAAGCAGGTGCACATCAAGGGAGTGGAGAGGATAAGCCGGACGCTCGTGGTCAAGGGAAAGGACGGCAAGTACTTCATACGCACCTCGGGCTCCAATCTCGCCACGCTAATGAAAAACCCCAAGGTGGATACAGAAAGGCTCTACACCAACGACGTTCAGGAGACTGCCCGCGTGCTCGGCATCGAGGCTGCGAGAAACGCCCTGGTGCGCGAGATCAAGCAGGTGCTGGACATGCAGAACCTGAATGTGGACGTGCGCCACTGCATGCTTCTCGCCGACGCAATGACGATGGGCGGGGAAATCAAGTCCATTGGCAGGCACGGGCTTTCCGGGGAAAAGGCGGGCGTGCTAGCGAGGGCGGCGTTCGAGGAGACGGTCAAGCACCTGATAAACGCCGCCACGCACGGGGACGACGACAAGCTCATCGGAGTGACTGAGAACATAATCATAGGCCAGACAGTGCCGGTGGGGACGGGCCTGGTCAGGCTGAAGGTGAAGCTGGGATGAGCGCGGCTCTTTTTATTCATTTTGATTCATATCGGAAGGCTTTGGGTTGATGGAATGGCAAGGAAAAAATCCGCAGCAGCACAGGAAGGCTCCGGGTTAGCCCGCGCCATACGCCAGTGCGTGGACTCGGGCAAAGTCGAGTTCGGCACCAATACCGGCGTAAAGAAAGCCCTGCTGGGCGGCGCAAAGATGGTGGTGCTCTCCTCCAACTGCCCCAAGGAAACTACGCAGGACGTCCTGCGTTTCTCCAAGCTTTCGGGAATACCTGCCGTTGTTTTTGAGGGAACCTCGCTTGAGCTTGGCACAGTGGCAGGAAGGCCGCACCCGATCGCGGTGCTTACGGTAATAGACGCAGGCAACTCCGGAATAATGGAGTTTGCCAAGTGATGAACAGCAGTGTTTGAATGGTTGAGCTTTCGCACGACGACATAAAATGCATAGCGGCGTTCGAATCCGCAACCGGGGCAGCCGTAAAGGACTGCCTTATAACCGAGGACGCCGTTGCGTTCATAGTGAAGCAGGGCGATCTGGGGAAGGCAATAGGCAGGAAGGGCGCCAACATCACGCGCGTGCGGCAGATGTTCGCGCGCCAGGTGATGGTGTTCGAGGACTCGGAGGACATGGGGCAGTTCATCAGGAACCTGTTCGGCGCAGTGCCTGTGAAGAATATAAATGTTCATGAGAAAATGGAATCCAAAATCGCGTATGTTTCGGTGGACGACACTGACAGGGGCACGGCAATAGGCCGCGACGGCAACAGGATCAAGCTCGGCCGCGCGCTTTTGCTTCGCCGCTTCAACTGCGACTTGCGGCTGGTTTCCAAGTAATCATTCAAAGTGGTTTTATGGGAAGGGGAGAGCTTTCAGGAAGGTCGATTTACCGCAAGAGGAAGCGGCAGCGCTGGCTCAAGAAGACCTGGAAGCGCCGCTCGCTTCGCCTCAAGGAAAAGTACGACCCGCTGGAAGGCTCGCCCATGGCAAAGGGAATTGTCATTGAGAAAAAGGCGCTTGAGCAAAAGCAGCCCCACTCAGGGCTCATCAAGTGCGTGAAAATTCAGCTCGTGAAGAACGGCAAGTTCGTGACGGCTTTCGCGCCGCGCTCAGGCGCCATCAACTACATTGACGAGCACGACGAGGTTACGGTGGACGGCCTTGGCGGAAGCCAGCGTGGCCAGATGGGCTCCATCCCCGGCGTGCGCTACAAGGTTGTAAAGGTCAACGGCGTGGACCTGCAGATGCTGGTCCAGAAAAGAAAGGAGAAGCCCAAGAGGTAATGATTGAATGGATGTAAAACTTTTCGGCAAATACGACCTTGGCGAGGTCAAGGTTTCAGACCCCTCCTTTGCCCAATACGTGAACCTATCACCTGTCAGGATCCCCCATTCGCACGGAAGGCACACCAAGGCGCAGTTCGGCAAGCGCAACGTGAACGTGGTGGAGCGGCTGGCAAACAAGCTGATGAGGGGCGGCACTGGCGAGAAGACCTCGGGCAAGGTAATCCGCACTGACGGCAGGCTGCAGGGCAAGAAGACCCGCGCGCTTGGCATTGTTGAAAGGGCATTCGCAATTATCGAGAACCGCACCAAGAAAAATCCGGTGCAGCTTCTGGTTGACGCGGCGCAGAACGCTGCTCCCCGTGAAGACTTCACCCGCGTTTCCATGGGCGGCGTGTCCTACCAGGTTGCAGTTGATGTTTCAGCTTCCCGCAGGCTGGACATGGCCCTTCGCAACGTGGCTTTGGCAGCAATCATGGGCGCCTTTGACAAGAGAAAGACGCTGCACGAGGCCCTTGCCGATGAAATCGAATACGCCGCAAAGGGCGACGCGAATACATCCTACGCAATAAAGAAAAGGGACGAAACCGAGAGGATGGCGCGCTCATCCCGTTAGAGCGCGACAGATGGTGGTCCAGCAGGACCAGCGGATGGCAAGGAGCTCGCGTTAGGCTATTTTTTCTTTCCCTGTTCCAATTTTTCCACTACCTTCTTGTGCAAATTCCGACCAGCTCCACGGTTGAGCTTTCGTTTTCAAGTGACGAGGGGTTGCTGGCATGGTAGCTGATGACAAGCGCCATCCTGTAGCGGTTCCCATAGGCATATCCGTCAGGAGTCACGCAGGGGTTGGCTGGCGAGCCGGTGAAGTTCGCAGTGGTTATTATCTGCGTCTGTCCCGGAAGCACAATCATGGTGCATTCCCCTCCGCCGCAGCGGGAGCTTGCCGATTCCCAGGTGAATGGCACAGAATGGTTGGAGAAGTCCAGGCTCACGCCTTCCAGGTAAATTGATTTTATCGTGAGGGTGACCGGCTCGTTGTTCACAAGCTCAACGAGCATCTGGTTGGGGTACATCTCGTGGTTGTTCAGTGAAAAAGGCCTTGCAGAGGCCCAGAACCTGTCCGACTCCTGCTTTTCCACCGCGTGGACATAGCTTGGCCACACGACCAGGAGCGCAAGGACCACTATGAGGACAAGGAGGACGATTGCAAAAAGTATGAGCATTTCCGTGGTTGCCTGCGCGCGCAAATTCATCGTCTGACCCCATCCAGTCGAATATAAAAACATTATGCCATATAAAACCCTCGCTGCTTGAGTCCTGTTTCAAGTAAGTATATTTACGACGGGGTAATCGCGATGGTGAGGAAAGAATACATAGTGGAAGAAGTTGCAAGGATGATGAACAAGGTGGAAAACATCCGCAACATAGCCATTGTCGCGCACGTGGACCACGGAAAATGTGTTTCCGGCTCGGCGCGTCTTGTTCTCTGCGACGGGCAGGTCATTGCCGCCAAAGACCTCTATGAGAGGATAGAAAAGCGGGGCAATGCCGTGAAGGACGATGAGGATGGCAGGGTTTACAGCGCAGATGGGATTTCCGCGTTTTCGCTGAATAAGGAGGAGGCAAGAGTCGAGCAGAGGAAGATAACGCACGCATGGAAGCTTAAGGGCGGGAAGATGGTCCGGGTAAGGCTGCGCAACGGGGCGCAGATTGCCACCACTCCGGAGCACAAATACCTCGTCCTTGAGGGCATGGGCTTTGCTGAGAAGGAGGCGGGCATGCTGCAGGCTGGGGACGCGGTCGTGTGCCCAAAGAAGACTGCTGTTGCTCCCGCCATGGACATCAAGGACGAAGTGATGAAAAGGCTTGCTGGGGACTCGTTCTACGTCTATCTCAAGAGCGAAACTGCGGACGAGATTGCGGCTGCACTTAAGGAAAAGGGAGTTTCCATTGCGCAGCTGAAAGGGATAACCGGCTCGTCGCTTTCCCTGGACGGCCTTCGCTTTTGCTTCTACAACAAAAGGTTCAGAGCCGCAGATTATGCGGCGCTTTGCTCCCACCTTGGAATCCCCCTTTCCGTTGCATATGGCGGGGTGAGCGAGATATCGTACAGGGGCGGCAATCCCCTGAACAGCAAGAACTGCAAGCCCATGCGCCTTCCTTCCGATTTTGCCGGGCTTTTCTTTGCAGCGGGCCTGCTTTTTGGGGACGGAAGCGGGGACAAGCTGGTTGTTGGAAAGCCCGAGCTTGGCAAGGAATATGCTAAGATTCTGGGGGAGCTTGGCATAAAGCCGTATTACCGCAACTATTCGTACAGGACACCCGAGGTTGCTGCTGGCAGCAAGACGCTGATGAAGCTCCTCGAAGCGCTGTTTGGCTATCCCCAGAAGGGCAAGAAATCGCGTAGGATAAGGGTTTCTGATTTCCTTTTCCGCGCCCCTGACGCGCTTGTGGCGCAGTTCCTGAGAGGCTACTTCGATTGCGACGGGACGGTGGAATCATCAAGGCGGGCCGTGTCCCTCAGTTCGGCAAGCGAGGGGATGCTCCGCGACGTCCAGTTCTTGCTCCTGAGGTTCAATTGCGCGTCCATACTGCAGGGGAATGCCCTTTATGTTACCGGAAATTCCGTGAAGAGATTCAATGAAAAGGTTGGGTTTTCCCTTGCGGAAAAGGACACGAAGGCCCGCGAGCTTGAGAGGAAATCCACAGGCAGCTATGTGCTTGATGTTGTGCCCCTGTCAACGCATGCCTTTGGCCAGATAAAAGGCCAGGGCAGCATGGCATCCATAATGGGCAATTATTACGAGTATGCAGGCGGCAGGAGCAAGCCCACCGTTGCTTCAATTCAGAAAATTGCCGCGAAAACTGGAAGCGCGCTTCTTTCCAGGTTATGCGAGGAGGAGATTGCGTTCATCGAAGTTGCGGAAATAGGCGAAAGCAGCGAAGAATTCGTTTACGATTTCACGGTCGAGAGCAACCACAATTTCGTGGCGGAGGGAATGTTCATCCACAACACCACCATGACCGATTCATTGGTCGCCCGCGCGGGCCTTATCTCGAAGGAGCTTGCAGGGGAGCAGCGCATGATGGACTTCGACGAGCAGGAGCAGGCGCGCGGCATCACCATCAAGGCTGCGAACATCTCGCTCGCCTTCCATTACAACGGCCAGGACTACCTCATCAACCTCATCGACACGCCCGGGCACGTGGACTTCGGCGGGCATGTGACGCGCGCCATGAGGGCAGTGGACGGCGTGGTTCTGGTGGTCGACTCGGTCGAGGGAATAATGCCGCAGACCGAGACGGTTCTCAGGCAGGCGCTGAAAGAAAAGGCAAAGCCATCCATATTCATCAACAAGATAGACCGGCTGATAAACGAGCTTCAGCTGGATGCAGACGCCATGCAGGCGCGGCTCATAAAGATAATCACGGGCCTGAACAAGATCGTAGAGCAATACGCGCCCGAGGACAAGAAGGCCGAGTGGAGCATCGGGGTTGCAAAAGGCAACGTGGCGTTCGGCTCCGCCTTCCACAAGTGGGCGGTCTCGATAAAGAGCATGAACAAGTTCAACATCAAGTTCCCTGACATTTACAACCACTGCAAGAAAGGGGAGCATAAGATCCTGGTGGAAAAATCCCCGCTGGACGAGGTGCTGCTTGAGATGGTGGTGGACCAGCTTCCCAACCCCAAGTACGCTCAGCAGTACCGCATTCCCGTAATCTGGAAAGGCGACCCTGCCTCGCCTGAAGGGAAAGCCATGCTTGCCTGCGACCCGGCAGGAAAGTTCATAGGCATCTGCTTCGGAGTTGTCAATGACGAGCACGCAGGCGAGGTCGCGGTGGTCCGGCTGTTCTCCGGAACGGTGAAAAAAAGCGACATGCTTTTCCTGGCTTCTCGCTTAACCACTGAAAAGGTGCAGCAGTGCGCAATTTACATGGGGCCTGACCGCGTCATGGTGGACAATGTGCTTGCAGGGAACATCGTGGGCCTTGTGGGACTTCGCGACGTCTATGTCGGCGAGACATTATCCGAGGGGCAGATCACCCCCTTCGAGCAGATCAAGCACGCGGCAGAGCCGGTCGTGACCAAATCAATCGAGGCAAAGGACAGCAAGGACCTTTCCAAGCTCATCCTGGCGCTTCGGCAGATCAGCAAGGAGGACCCCACGCTGAAAGTGGAAATCAACCACGAGACAGGCGAGCACTTGATCTCCGGCATGGGCGAGCTTCACCTGGAAATAATAGAGTACAAAATCACCAAGGAGAAAGGCATCCCCATTGTGACTTCCCCGCCCATTGTGGTCTACCGCGAAATGATTTCCGGCAAGTCCGAAGAGATACAGGGCAAGTCCCCGAACAAGCACACCAAGCTCACCTTCACCGTGGAGCCCATTGAAAAAACGGTTTTCGAGGCCATGCTGGACGGCAAGATACCCGACGGCCAGCCCAAGGGGAAGTCCCTTGTCGAAACGCTGGTGGAAAGCGGCCTTCCCCGCGAGGAGGCAAAGGCGGTCCTGGACATACACAACAGGAACATCCTGATCAACGACACGCGCGGCATACAGTACCTCAACGAAATATCCGAGCTGATGATCCAGGGCTTCGAGGAGGCTGTGGACCTCGGACCCCTTGCCAAGGAAAAGGTTGTCGGTGTGAAAGTCAAGATAACCGATGCCATCATCCACGAGGACCCTGTGCACCGCGGGCCTGCGCAGATAATCCCCGCCACCAAGCGCCCGATTTACGCCGCCATGCTCTACGCGGGCGTTACCCTGCAGGAGCCCAAGCAGAAAGTCACCATACTCTGCCCGCACGACTACATGGGCAACGTGATAACGCTCATACAGGGAAGGAGGGGGCAGCTTCTGGACATGCAGCAGGAAGGCGAGCAGTCCACAATCATTGTCAAGCTTCCTGTTGCTGAAATGTTCGGGTTCGGAAACGACCTCCGCTCTGCGACCCAGGGCAGGGGAATACCCTACCAGGAATACGCAGGCTACGAGCCGCTTCCGCGCGACATGCTCCTGAAAATCGTGAGGCAGATCCGCGAAAGGAAGGGCGACAAGCCAGACCCGCCCACGCCCAATGACTTTTTGGACCTCTAAATCCCGGTCGCTACTTCGAACTGCTCCACGTCGTAGACTCAAAACGGGCGAGTTCGGTTCACTGCACCGTACGAGGGGAGACGCCCAACTTTTGCATGCTGAGTGCCTCCATTCAGTCTCTGTCTTTGCAGCCAATGTTGTATATGCTCCACTTGAAATCGTTGTTTCCTTCTAGCTTGTCATTTATCTGTTTAACAATGAGATTCTTTATTTCGAGGAATTTTTCCTTTCCAACTTCTACATTGCCGATGGCATAATGAAGGTTTTTCACGTTAAAGCAGAACATCGAGTCGTGTACATTCTCGCAATTGTGGCAGAAGTAGCAGCCAGTGCAGTTCTGCGATGTATCGACTTCAAAGCATCTGGCAATCTTAAACGAATTGTAGCAGTTGATACAAAAGCTCGAATTTCTCGTTGAGTCACCTCCAAAAACATACTCGCTGTTCCTTGGCCAGAATGAATAGGCACAGTTCTTTCCTTCGTACACTCTGCTGCACCTGAAACAGTCTGTCGCCCCCCACACACTGGAGCATTCGATGGTGTTCTTATTTTGGCCTTCTTCCTCTGGGCTAAGGTATGCAACAGGTTCAATAAAGTCACAGA